>NZ_LECT01000001.1 GCF_001027925.1 Rhodopirellula islandica
TCCGCCCCGAGCGAAGCATGACGGCCCCATCCGGGGCGATACCCAGACGCCCGCCACCATTTATTTTTCGAACGTCCCAAGGGAGGGTGATCATAAACGCTTGGCAACACGGTACTTCAAAACTGCACGGCCTCCTGCGTGGGCGGGGGTCGCAAGACGTCACGAACAGAGCACTTAGAAACGGCATCATCTCTTGGGAGGGGCGGGCCGCTTCGGGCCGGGAAGGTGACGCGCTGGATCCGATGCTGAGCCCTCGCTTCGCTCGACCCTCCCCAGAGGAGGGTGAGGTCAGTGTCTTGCGAAACGGCACGGCTCTCTCGTCTTTGTGAGTGTGAGATTTCGAGATCCACTTCTGGGCTCTCTCTGCCTTGCTCGGGAGGTGAAAAACACCTCCATTCAAAACCTGATTTGCCCTGCCGCTGACTCGATTCGGCGTGACTCCCAGGCGACGATGGGGCACAATGGGAACATGCACACGAAACACAGGGGTGAGACTTTGTTGTCCAACACGATTGATCGACGCCGGTTCTTGCGAGCTGGATTGGCCGGAGGGGCCGCGATTGCCGCCGGAGCGGCCTCGGCACGCCCCGCTCACGCCGCCGGCCGAGCCAAGTGGGAGGAAGCCATCCAGCGTGGCCTGGAGTGGCTCAGCAGCAAGCAATCGTCTCGCGGACAATGGAACACGACGGTCTACCCCACCGCCATGGCGGCTCTGTCGGGCACCGCTCTGATCGGCAGCGGCAGCACCACGACCCAGGGCCCCTACGCTCGGCAAATCGCTCGGGCCTCGGATTTTTTGATCAGCAAGTCACGCAGCAATGGTCTGATCGGCGACCCGCAAACCGATTCTCGTTACACCTACGGGCACGGTTTTTCAATGCTGTTCCTGTCCCAGGTGCTGGGCGAAGAAGGGCTGCTGGATCGCCGCGAAGAGTTGGTGGACGTGTTGGCCAAAGCGGTCGAGTTCAGCGGCAATGCCCAGACGGAGGCCGGTGGTTGGGGATATGTCTCGGCCAAAGAAGGCAACGACTTCGACGAAGGCAGCACGACGATCACCCAGGTTCAAGGTTTGCGTGGTTGTCGCAACGCTGGGATTCCCGTCAGCGGCGAAGTGATCGACAAAGCCAAGGAATACATCTATCGCTGCAAAAATCCGGATGGTGGCATCAGTTACAGCAGCCGGCAAACGGGCAGCAGTCGGCCGGCGATCACCGCGGCGGCTCTCGCGGCGCTCTACAACGCCGGCGATTACGACGGCGAACATGTGCCGGAGATGTTGAAGTACAGCAAAGAAACGCTGCATGACATCAACAACGGGGCCCGCGCGTTCGGTCACTGGCACTACACGTATCTGTACTACAGCCAAGTCGTTTATCGGCAAGGCGATGAGTTGTGGTTGCCGTTCCGTGATCGATTGTACGATCGAATCGCGGCCGAACAAAAACCGGATGGATCGTGGGAAGGCCAGATTCACCCGGTCTACGTGACGGCTTGCAATCTGATCATGATGCAAATCGATCGCGGATTCCTGCCGATCTATCAACGCTGAGGCCGACGATGGATTTGGAATCGTTCAGTCAACGCGTGCTCGGAATCTTGGAGCGTCACTTCCCCACCGAAGGTTTTCAGTTGGGGGATGAGTTTGGCGTTTTGACATGCGGAGAGCTGCAATTCGGACTGTCGAACTTGTTGGCCCAGTCTCAGCAGGCCGGGTTCACCGATGAGGAATTGGAGGAAACCGTCCGTGTCACCTTCTCGCGAATGTTGGAGATGGTGCGGACTGCCGACAAGGTGTTGCCCGAAACATGGGAAGAAGCCAAGCCCCGATTGCGAGTCCAGTTGTGCCGCAGCGACATCGACGCACTCCGCAAAGCGATCACCTTTCCGTTTGCCAGTGACGTGACCAGCAGCGTGGTCGTCGATTCGCCTCACGGGTACGCCTACATTCGGCCCGAAGACGCGGAACGCTGGGGGCAGTCGGTTGTTGATTTGATCGAGGTCGCGAAACAGAATTTGCTGGCGGATTCGCTGGCTTGCCCGATGGGCGTTGTCGAAGGGCCCCCTAAATTCATTGCGATCCAGTCCGGCGACGGTTACGACGCCGCCAGGGTTCTGTTGCCACAAATTCGCGAACGTTTGATCCAGGAATTGAGCGAGGAATCAGACGATTTGGAGCTGGAACCGGCTGCGATAGTCGGTGTGCCCAACCGGGATTTCTTGATCGCGTGGTCGGCTCAGTTGCCAGCCGATCTGCAGCAACAATTGGCACAGACCGTGGCGGATGATTCCCAGCGGCAATCGCACCCGTTGTCGGAGCAAACGTTTCGCATCACCGCCGAATCCATCTGGCCGATTCGCAATTAAAAACCTGTTGGTCGCCGGATTCGCCAGAATTCGGTTTCGCGGCGATTTCTGAACTCGGGAGAGTCCTGCAACGCAATCAGTTGGAAAGCTTTTCCATGATCTGGTCGGCCGAGCGTCGGAGCAGGACGTCGTCGTCGAGCGAGCCGTCGATCTTGCGAATCGCGTGCAAAACGGTCGAGTGATCCCGACCGCCGAAGGCATCGCCGATCTGAGTCAGGCTGTCCTCGGTCATCCGGCGTGCCAGCCACATTGCCAGCGAACGGGCTCGGACGATGTTTTGGCGTCGGGAACCGCTTCGCATGTCAGCCGATTTAACACCCAGCTGACGGGCCACGGCGGTGGTGATCGCTTTGATGGAAATGGACTGGGTGCCGCCGGCGGCTTCAATCGCCGACTGGACCGCTTCGGCGCAGATTGGTTGCTCATGCATCCGGCACCACAGTGCGATTTGCTTGATCGCGGATTCAAACGCTCGCACAGTCGATTCCGCTGGCAAGCCCGCGTCCAGCAGCGACAACGCCTCGGATTCGATCTCGGGCAGATGAGCCAGCATCAATTCCCGCAGGATGGTCCGCCGCGTGTCGCCGGCGGGTGGATGCAGCGTCACCGTCAATCCGGGCAGCGTGCGGCTGACCAAGGCGGGCCGCAGCCCGCGAACTTCCGATGGCAACCTTCGGCAGGTGACAATCGTCAGGCGGCCTTCCGCGTCGCGAGCTTCCAAGCGTTGGGCCAGTTCTTCTTGCGCTGGTGCCTTGTCCGCGATCAGGTGCAAATCATCCAGCACCAGGATCGGAACCGTGTCCAGTTTTTCGCGAAAACGTGGCATGTCCTTGGAATCGATCGAAGAGGCAAATTCGCGGGCGAAGTCGATCGCGGGTTGGTACAGAACGCGGCTGGAAAGGACTCGCGAGGTCACGCCAGTCGGTCCTCCTTGGGCGGTGTCTTTGTCCAACTCCATCGCTTCCCAAACGTTGCTGATGCTCATCCGTTTGGACAAGTGCAGCGCCAGTGCGGTTTTGCCGGTGCCGGGTTGGCCGACCAGCAGCATGGGGCGGGAGATTTCGAGCAGCGTCTCGATCGGGTTTTCACAAACGTAGCCCGCCAACCGATTTTCATCGCCGCAATAAAACAGCGGGATGATCGGACGGACGATTTCACTGTCGCGACGGCGTCGACGAAGCGACGGGCGTTCCAGCGCGAAGGAATTGACGTTGGGAGGCGAAGCGACCACGGCGAACAGCTGTGAACGGGTGAAGCACGAAAGTTCGTGCCGCGTGACGGGAAAATCGCGACGGGCAAAACAGGCGTGGGGATGGTCAAACGGAACCAATCAGGCGCAATTCGTCTGGTCGGAACCTCTGACTCAGTTCCACTCTAAATGGAACAACCGCTCACCGCTATCCATTTTCCACCGAGTTATCCACAGTTGGAAAACCTTCTGCCTTCGAAAATTGTCGCGAAATCAGCTCGATCGCTCGGTCAATTTCGGCCTTGGTGGAAAACCGCGAAAGGCTAAAGCGGAGAGCGGAATCCACCAACGACTTGGAAGCGCCCATCGCCTGCAGCACGTGGCTGGGGGGACTGCTGCCGCTGCTGCACGCCGATCCACTGCTGCACGCCACCCCGGCCATGTCCAACGACATCAGCAGGCTCTGGCGGTCGGCCCCGGGCAGCGACAGGCAGGTGGTCGATGGCAGGCGTGGGGCCTGGCGTCCATGAATGACGCAGCTGGGGTGACGGCGAAGCAGTTCGGATTCCAGGTGGTCTCGCAGGGCCGCCATGGCCTCCGCGGCGGTGGGTTGTTGCTCACAGGCGATTCGGATGGCCTCGGCGGCAGCGATGACCAGAGCGACCGGCTCGGTGCCAGGACGCGCGCCCAGTTGTTGCTCTCCGCCACGCAGGGCCGCCCGGATTTCCACGCCGGCGTCCAGCCACAAAAAGCCGACTCCCGTGGGGCCATGCAATTTGTGAGGGGTGATCGTGGCGGCCGAGACGCCCCATTTCGTCAGATCGACCGGGACTTTGCCCACCGACTGGGTCGCATCAACGTGCAGAGGAGCCCCAAATTCACGGCAGATCTTCGCGGCGTCTTCGATCGGTTGGACGACGCCGGTTTCGTTGTTGGCGGACATGATGGAAACGACCGAGACCGCTTCCGAGGCATCGCCCGACTGAGTCAGTCGCCCCAATGTGTCTCGCAGCGATTCCAACAGGATCACGCCATTCGCGTCGACGTTGACCCAGTTCACTTTGCGACCGGATGATTCTTCGGCGGCCGCGGCCGCCAGGACGCTGGGGTGCTCAATCCGACTGAGCACGATCGCGCCGTCGGGTTCCCCGATGCCAGAAATGGCCAGGTTGTTCGATTCGGTGCCACCGCTGGTGATCAGCAAACGAGGTGCATGCACCCGCGTCAGGTCGCTTCCCATGCAACGGCCGATCAAATCCGTGGCGGCTTCCAAGCGGGAACGAGTCTGTTGGCCCAGCCGGTGTTGGCTGGACGCGTTGGCCGGCGTTTGTGAGAAAGCCTCTGCCAAAACACGAGCGACCGCGGGATCGATGGCGGTCGTCGCGTTGTTGTCGAGATAGATCATGTGTTTTCAGCTGGATCGACCGTTTGCCGGTCTTTCTTCAGGGATTGCAGTTCCATGTTGTCGGGCGATTCCTCGAGGGCCTCGGCCAACAGAGCGTCGGCCAGTTCATCACGTTGGGCGTCGCGCATGTCGCGTATCAGGCTGACGTATTCCTCGGCCAAGTAATCCGCGACGGTGCCTTTCAGGGTCGCCACGTCCTCGACATCACGCGTCAATTCCATCAATCGCGGGATCAGAATGTAGAGTTCGCGATCGGCCAGTTTGGCGATGGTGGGCCAGAGCTGTTGGGCCTGCTTCGGGTTCTTCTTGCTCCATTGCTTCCAAACCGAGATTCCCTCGTCCATCAGTCGAAGATGATCCAGCAGCAGCGCGGGATCATGTGGTTCGGCGTCCTGGAGACCGTGTCGGATTTCCACCAGATCCCAGCGGTCTGGGATTTGATTCGGCATCGTCAGGATTTTCGATTGGGTCAGGTAGCGAGCGGTCTCGGGCGTGGTGCTGACACGGCGGATGGGCGTGATTTGCCAGTGAACCAGCGGGATTTCGTAGAACGAAAATCGACGGGTCTGAAAATGATTGGGGGCGAACTCGGTTCCTTCCACGTAACCAAATGTCCGAATCATGACAAACAGCAAGCCGCCGATGATCAGCGACGACACGGTGATCAGCAGGAATCGATAGCCGGTCGCGACCCGTTTTCGAGTTCGCGATGGCGTGGCGGTTTGGGCGGCGGTGGAGCCAGAGGACGGCGAGGCGGAGGTCGCTGACATCAATGAAATATCCCGGCAGACGTCAAACAAACGGTTTGGTAGGTTCGCGACTCGTCATTGTTTGTCCCGAAGCCCCTTATTTTCCAAGCGTAGCAAAGATGAATGGGTACGCCACACCTTGGGCCGGCCGTCGAGCCTGGGCCAACGCGATGCGGCAGGCCCCCGTGGCGGCGTCATGGAGCAGCCCCACGCAAGGACAACTGACGCCCGAACAACGCGCGGCACTCGCCCAGAAACGCTCCCTGGTGGTGTCTGCGGACGCTGCAGGGAGATTCGTCGAGACGGGGTCGCTGGCAACGGATTCCCCCGCAGTGTCTGCCGGAGCGGCGGTTGCGGGAGAAAAAGAAGATGCTCAGAGCAGTGGCTCGGACGCGGCCGGGGGCGACCCGGAAGATCGTCTTGCCGCCCGAGCACGGATTGAGGCTGTGCTGCTGATCGCCAAATCGCCGCTGAACTACCGTCGTTTGGCCGCTTTGGCCGATGTGGAGGACGCCACCTCCGCTCGGACGCTGGTGGGGGAACTCAACGAACTTTACGAACGTTTGGGACGCGGGGTCCGGATTGAACAGGTTGCTGGCGGCCAGCGAATGATGACAAGGGCGGTCGTGGCACCTTGGCTGCGCCGACTTGGGTTTTTGGCTCCAGCGGTCCGGTTGAGTTGGCCGATGATGGAAACGCTCGCCGTGGTGGCCTACCGCCAAGACGTCACGCGGGCGGATGTTGAAGCCGTGCGTGGTGTCGCGTGCGGAGAAATTCTGCGACAGTTGATGCAACTGGATTTGGTCCGGATCAGCGGTCGCAGTGAAGAGCTCGGGCGTCCCTACCTTTACGGGACCACCAAACGTTTTTTAAAAATCTGCGGATTGGCATCAATAAAGTCGCTGCCGCCGATTGACTGGCACGCATCCTGCGATGATGTTTCTCAATCTGCCGACGGCGAGGTTGAAAACGTTGCCGACGAAGAGACTGCTGAAGAACTGAAATCGAGAGATCCCTCTCAACCTGAATCCCATCCTCGCCGTGAATCTTCGGACTCTGAACTGTCGGATACGAATCCTTCAGAACCCGAGCATTTACACCCCACCAAGGAGTCTGACGTGAGTGTCGCCGCGATCGAAACTCTCGCCACCGAATTCACCGTTTCCCTCGATGCCGACCCATCCGGCGCGGTGGCCGTTTTGGATGCGCCTGCGTCCAATCCGGAGGCTGCGTTGTCGAATGATTCGTCGGCCGTGATCGAAGACGAAGAAGACGATCTGTATGAAAACGGATTTGATCTCGACGACGACGAGGAAGACGACGACCTCGACGACGATGACTGGGATGATGAAGACGACGACAGCGACGACGATGATGATGACGATGAGGAAGATGACGACGAAGGGGATGACGACGAGGACGAGGATGATGACTCGGGTGACCTCGACGACGACGATGATGACGACGACGACGAAGATGACCTCGACGGCACCGACGACTGGGAAGAAGTCGACGACGATGAAGCCGACGAAGATTGGGATGATGAGGACGAAGAAGACAGCCTGGACGAAGAGGAAGAAGAGTGGGAAGACTGATCGTCTGCTTTCCAGCTTTCCCATCCCTCAGGCAATTCAACCCGTCACCGTTTGATCTCGAATGGGACGGTCTGGCCGCGAGTGAGTGGCGAACCATCGTGTTCCAGTGACCCACTCTCTGTCGCGAGTTGCCTTTCACGGCCCCAGTTCACCCAGGGGCTCCCTGTCCGGTCCCCTCTCTGGCACCGATTCAGACGTTGCCAGCCCCCTGGGCCGTGTTGCCTGTCAGGACGATGCTGCTAAGCAGGTCGGCAGGAATGATCGGGCATCATCATGTGAGCCGTTTGGGCGTTAGCCCCGGTTGGACGTGGAAACAACCACGCTTGCCACGATATTTCAAATGCCGAAAGACTCCTGCCGGCCTGCTTCGCGGAGGCCATTGCTGTTAGCTGAGCCCGTCCGCTCTCTTTGGCCTCGGGACATCGATTTGATTGATGAGGCTGTTCTCGTTCCCAGGCTCTGCCTGGGAACGCAATGCACTGCAGGCTCCGCCTGCTGAGACAGAATCGGGAGGCAGAGCCTCCAAGACAGTGTGTTCCCAGGCAGAGCCTGGGAACAAGGAAAAAACGTCAGCAATTCATTCGATGTTCTGTGGCCAACCAAATCGTGCGATAGATCGTTGTGTCAAAGGATGGCAACCCGACGCATCGGGTTGCCCGGCACGGGCTCCCTCCCGTCGCGGCCTGCGGGCGGGCATTCAACCGGACTCGGCCTCCGTTTCGGTTGCAACGATTGCAGTGGTTTTGACTCCCTCAGCGGGTGCGCACGTGTCTTCGTGTATGTGAGCCGTTTGGGCGTTAGCCCCGGTTCCCACGTACAACCGGGGCCAACGCCCAAACGGCTCACAGGATGAAACCCCGTCACTCCTGCCTGCGTCGTGACCATCGCATGTTGCTCGGGCGCGGCACACGCACACCTTGATGAGGTGTTTTTTCAACATGGATCAATTGGTGACCTACCTTTGAAACGGTAGCTGTTCCTTTGTATCGCAATTGATGCTGAATTCATGTTTGAAACCACCCAAGCCCAACTGTTGATGGTCGAGCCCGAGCTGGTCTTGGCTGAGCTCGCGACGTTCCGTTTGGAACTGTTGGGGTACCGGTTGGAAGTGGTGCACAGTGGCGCCGAAGCGCTCGATCGCCTCCGCCATGAACCAATCGACCTGCTGATCCTGGACACCAAGTTGCCCGAAGGCGATGGATTGGAATGGCTGACCGAACTGCGTCTGGAATTCAAAGCCGAGCAAGTCCCCGCCTTGGTTTTCTCGCTCGATCCCAGTCTGGAAATGGTTCGACGAGCCTACCTGGCTGGTGCTCAAGACTACTTGATCAGTCCGTTTGATCCGACCGTGCTCGAGGAAAAGGTGCAGCGTCTGCTGCCCTCCCACGCAGAGACGGTTTGATCGCGATGCATGTCTCTTCCCATCCACTTCCCAGTCTTCACGACGGACTCGCACGATGAAACGCATTGGCGACATTTTGGTCGAACTGAACATTCTGACCAACGAACAAATGGACGCTGCCTTCGCGGGGAAACCGCGTGGTGTGATGATCGGCGACTGGTTGGTTCGGCAATCCTTGATCAGCAACGCGCAGTTGGGTGCGGCGCTGTCTGAGCAGTTCTCGGTGCCGTTTGTCGACATTGACTTCTCCAGCGTGAATCCGCAAGTCGCCCGTTTGTTGCCAGAGGATTTTGCGCGTTCGCAAGCATCGGTGGCGATCGATGTCAGCGATCGAATGCTGACGCTTGCGATGGTCGCACCCGACGACATCGAAACCATTGCCGAAGCCGAGTTGATGACCGGCTATAAAATTCGCCCCGTCGTTTCGTTGGAAGAAGACGTTCGCGATTTGCTCAACCGCATCTACGACGATCGGGCCTTCGCTCGTCAAACCATCGTTGACATGAAGTTCGCCGAAATGGCGGAATCCGGTGAGGTCACCGAAGAAGATGAATTGGCGATGTCAGCGGTCAGTCAAGAAGACGCGCCCGTGGTCAAACTGGTCCAAGCGATTTTGTCCGGTGCCGTTTCCGCGGGTGCCAGCGACATTCACTTGGAACCACACAAACCCGAGATGCGTGTTCGGTATCGCGTCGATGGTGAACTGCAGGTGGTGATGACCATCCCCAATCACATTGAAGATTCGGTCATCAGCCGCATCAAGGTCATGGGGGACATGGACACGACCGAAAGTCGTCGTCCTCAGGACGGTCACCTCACCGTTTACGAAAACGGGAAACGTGTTGGCTTTCGAATCAGCGGCATCCCCACCGTCGATGGTCAAAAGTTGGTGCTGCGATTGCTCGACGAAGGCGGCCAGACCTTTGACTTGGCCGGCATCGGGATGCCTCAGCGGGACTACGACGCGGTCCGCCGTGTGATCGACAAACCTCACGGGATGTTTGTGGTGACAGGGCCGACGGGAAGTGGCAAGAGCACGACGTTGTACGCCGCGCTTCAGCATCTCAATGATGACGACCGAAACATTGTCACTGTCGAGGATCCGGTCGAATATCGACTGGCCGGGATCAACCAGGTCCAGAGTGACAACGAATTTGGAATGGGATTCGCCAACGCTTTGAAATACATCATGCGGCAAGACCCCGACGTGATCATGTTGGGAGAAATTCGCGATTGCGAAACCGCGTCGACAGCGGTTCAGGCGGCTTTGACGGGCCACTTGGTGATCAGCACCTTGCACACCAACGATGCCGTGGGTGCCGTTCAACGCCTCGCTGACTTGGGCGTCGATAACTTCAAGATCGCGGGGTCGTTGCTCGGCAGCGTCGCTCAACGCCTGTTGCGATGCGTGTGTGAAAACTGCAAGGTCGACGCACCGGCGAACCTGAATTTGCTCGAAGCACTGGATCCCGAACAATACGTTCCGCGAGACACGACGTTTGTCCGTGGTGCCGGTTGCAAGCGTTGCTTGGGAACCGGGTTTGCCGGGCGGATGCCGATCTTTGAAATCATGCCACTCAACGCGGAGATCACCGCAGCAATCGAAGCCGGTGTTCCAAACTCGCAATTGGAAGTCATGGCTCATGCGGCCGGCATGGTGCCACTTCGCCAAGCCGGTTTGGAAGCGGCCGTCGCCGGAAAGACCTCGCTGGAAGAAGTGTATTTCAAAACCAGCGGCGATCGACGCAGCACGAGTTCGACTCCGATTGTGGGCGGTCGCCGATCCCAGGACCAACCGGTGCCGAGTGCCATCGCCTGATTCATTTCATTCCAGCCTGATGGGTTGGATCTTTCCAACATCGCTTTTGTTTTTTGCCTCGGTGCCATCCCATGTCCTTCCCTGCTAGCACGACCAACGCGACCACCACCGGTGGTCTGATGGGATTTTTGCGAAAGCTCAACTCGATCGAGGTGGGCGGACCGAAACGCGGTGTTCCCAAAGGCTGTGAATCCACTCGCATCCCGCCAGTGCCACTGGCGCAGTTGATGCGGATGATGTTGATGTTGCTTCAGAACGGGCTGACATTGCCCAAGGCACTCGGGTCGCTGGCGATGGACAATTCCAGTCGCAAGTACAGTGGCGTGCTGTTGCGAATGCGAAGCACCATCATGGCGGGCGGATCAATCAGCGATGCCATGGCTCGCTACCCGCGAACCTTCAACAAGATGCAGGTGCAACAAGTCCGGTTGGGTGAGCGAAGTGGCTCTCTCGAGACCGCTCTGCTGAGAGTATGTGAACAAGTCGAACGCAAAGTCGCTCTGCGGAAACGGATCTTCAAAAAAGTCAGTTACCCGGTTTTGATCAGCGTCGCCGGTCTCGGGTTGATGGTGTTCATGTGCGTCGTTGTCGTGCCTGAATTTGAAACGGTTTACACGGCCAGCGGAGTTGATCTGCCGCCGGTGACGAAGTTCGTCACGGGGTTGAGTCGGTTCATGCTGACCAAAGGTTTGTTCGCGTTTCCATTGGCGTTGGTGGTGGCGGTGCTGTGGGTTTGGGGACGTAGCAAACCACGCGTGGCGGCCAAGATGGACGCCGCGTTCTTGCGACTGCCCGTGGTCGGGCCCTGGCTTCGCGATGCCGCCGTGCTGCAGTTCATTGAGTCCACCTCGGCCATGGTCCAGTGCGGTTACAAACCCATCGAAGCGATCGAGGTTGCCGCGACCTGCGTGAAGAACCGCTGTGTCCGAAGTGCGATCGAAGACATCAATCATGGCGTCCGCCGCGGCGAGAAGCTGAGCGTGGAGCTCGGCCGGTACGAACGATTCTTTCCACCGACGCTGTGCCAACTCATCGGTGTCGGCGAGCAATCGGGCGAGTTCGCTCGTTCGTTGCAAGGCACCTGCAATCACTTGCGAGAACGCTTGGAGTCTCGCATCGATGCGTCCGTTGCGATGCTCGAACCCATCCTCACGATCTCGTTGGCCGTCATGATCGGCGGCATGGTGCTGTCGATCTACACGCCGATGTTCCACATGTTTGAAGTCCTCGAATGATCCGTGAATCACTAATCGTCAAAGCATCGCGTTGTTGTCACCAGCGACGATCCGCGTTCAGTATGTTGGAAATCATCGTTGCGTTGACGATCGCCACCATGTTTGCGATGACGGGGCTCGCGTTTGTGCAAACGCACGGCGAGACCGCGAAATCGCGCGCCTGCGAAGGCAACCGGTCCACGTTGCAGCGTGACGTGGAGTTGTACGAGCACGAGACCGGGCGATTGCCCGGCCGAACCCTTCGCGAATTGGCTGATGAAGACTACAGCGGGGTGAACTTGCCCACGTGTCCCGCATCGGGCAACGCGTACGGGCTGGATCAAGGTGAAGTGACCTGCCCGACTCACGGCAAGTGATCAGCGAATCGAGATTGCAGTTTGCAGCGGATGCAGCACGCTGTCGATCAAGTACTCGTCGACCAAGTCTCGGCACAGCTGAGACAATCGCGTGAACTCGTCCGCGTAGTTCTCCTTGGCACCCAGGGAATCGTATCGCCGGACCATCATGTAAACGCTGAGTTGTTCCTCGGTGAACTCGCCGGTTCGGATCTGGAAGGCACCGGTTCGTGATTCGAAACTGATTCGACACTGAGTCTTGCAATCTTCATCGAGTGCGAACTGCACCACGGGTTCATTGGACAGCAATTTTCCATAAGGCAGTTGGGTGAACTTTTCCAACCCGGGCGCGATGCCGATGGCTTCGGTCACGATTTCGTTGTGGTTGCCTTTGCAGACAAAGTCGAACCCCAGCATCACTGTCAACGCTTCGCAGTCCAACGGGCTGACGGACAATTCATACGGCACCAATTCCAGAACCGCTCGGTGCTGGTCACAGGCGTCTTCGTAGCTGGTCGGGCTGACCACTCCGCTGTTGACTCGTTTGGGCTCGACGGAGACCCAGCGATAAGAGCCGCTTTCTTTTTCCTTTTCTTCTTCCAGCACGTATTCGTCTTTTTCGCGCGCGTAGAAATTTGCCATCTTGGGGTAACGACGCTGGACCTGTTCAAAGTAGTGCAGAACGGATTCACGACCTTGCGGCAACTCCATTTCGGTGGACAGATTCATGTTCACGTAATATTCGTCGCCGAAGATGCCGTAATCACTCATATCGTTTTCACTCAATGAAAAGCTGGTTGACGGATGAACGTCTGGAAAGAGGACTCCCCGTTGTAGCCGTTGCCGATGACCTCGGCCAGTCACAGCGAATCCAGTCATAGCGAATCCGCTCCATGGCATCTCAGTTTGTCAAACTGGGCCGCCACAAGAAATCCTAACCCGACGCGTGAGCGAGGGACCGGGGAATCCCTCGCTCACGCATCGGGTTAGGAAACACACTTCCACTCAAAACGGATTTGCTCCGGGAACCGCTCTCGCGGCAGTTTGGTCTCTCGTATTTTATCACTGGGAAGGCAGTGAGGAGACGGTTTGCGGCCCGCTTTGCAGGAATGCGTGATGGACGAGGCCACGCGAGACCCCGAAACGGGGCTCAAACCACCGGGACACTTCCAAAGAAACAGACGCGACGAACCGAATCGGAGTTCACGCACCCTGGTCCTCATGCCGGGTGGGGAACGGCGGTCAATTTGCTGATCGGAACTTCGTTTTCTTCCATCGCATGGTCGCTGAGCCGGTACGGCAAAATCACCCAGAACGTACTCCCCCGGCCCAATTCGCTTTGAAAGTCAATTTCGCCGCCCAGCAGCACCGCGAGTTCTTTGACAATCGACAGCCCCAAACCCGTGCCCGCGAATTCGCGTGTCAGGCCGTCGCCGTCGAGCACCTTTTTGCTCTGGCGAAATTTCTGGAAAATGATGGGCTGGTCCTCTTCCGCCACACCCACGCCGGTGTCGGTCACGGAAAGCCGGAAGCGATCGTCGTGCAAATCGACCACGCGAACGGTGATCATGCCGCCTTCGGGAGTGAATTTGATCGCGTTGCTGAGCAGATTGTTGAGGATTTGCCCAAGCTTGTTCGGGTCTTGGTAGGCGACGGGTAAATCATCGGGGACTTCGACTGACAACGAGATGTTCTTGTCCTCCGACAGGGACTGGATCATGTCGCACTGCGCGCCAACCAATCGAGACAGTTGGAACTCGCTGCGGCGAACTTCCATCTTGCCCGCTTCGACTTTCGCGAGGTCCAGGATGTCGTTGATCATTTCCAGCAACAGGCGTCCGCTCTTTTGAATGTTCGAAGCGTAGCGACGTTGCTTTTCGGACAGCGAATCGATGCCCTGCAGGACTTCTGAGAAACCGATGATGCTGTTCAGCGGGGTGCGAAGTTCGTGGCTCATGTTGGCCAAGAAGTCAGTCTTCAACCGGTTGGCTTCGTAGAGTTGCAAGTTCAATTGTGCGAACTGGTCAACGCGGGCATCGAGTTCCCGGTTGACGCTTTGCAATTGAGTCTGCGTCTCGGTCAGGTGACGCAGCATCCGGTTGAACGCATCTGCCAGTTCACGGAACTCGTCATCGGTGGAGATGTTGGCTCGTTGGTTGGTGTCACCATGCGTGATCGCGTCGCTGACGTCACGCAGGTGAAGCAGCGGTTGCAAAACCAGGTAGCGAACAATCGCGTGCAACACAAACAGCGTCACGGCGACGATGAACATCGCGATCGAAACCACGATTGCGCGAATGCCGGTCATGTCCTTGACGATTTTGTCATCCGGCATGCTGACCCGTTTGACTCGGTAAGGCAATTGCGAGGCGAGCTTGGCCGGGTCTTCGTCTTTGGACAGCGAGATGATTTCGCCGCTTGGAACATGGCAAGGAACACAGTCGTAGGTCATGAAGACCGGTTCGTAATAAACGTAACGCCCGTTGGTGGGACCAAGCTCTTGGAACACGGGACGGTTAGCGGGACCGATTCGGCTCATCGCCGCGTCATCGGCCAAGTCCACCGCTTTGCTCAGGTCGATCGGATCTCCAGACAGCAATCGTTCCAGGCGGGCTCGGAATTGGGGTTCGAGTTCTTGCAGCAGCCGAAGTTCGCTTGGGTCGGTTGGCTGGATCGGAGCGGGCAGGTTCTCAAACGGTTGCGGGTCATCGAGGCCCAGGATGTCGAACTCAATGTCTTGGCTGAGCAATTGAGAGCGGAGGTCGGCGATCTTCTGCCGGGTGATGTCGAGTTTGTTTTCAGGCAAGTGTTCTGTGTAGGTCGCGGCGGCATGGATCAGCATCATCTCGGTTGCCGCGGCGTCTCGGGCTTGCTGCTGAGTCGTGCTGCTGACCCAGCGATCGGCCAGCAGAAACACCATGCAAAAGGCTCCGCACATCAACACGACCAGTGCTGAGCCGAAGAACAGCAAGCACTTGCGTTCCAAGCTCATCGATGAAAACAGGCTTTGGATGAACCTCAGCATGAGCTTCCGCGGGAAGGCCCGGGGGCGGCAAGAAGGTCGTGGGAAATCATTCAACTGGACCGGGAAAAAGGAGGGCCGGAAAACTTCATTTTGACGAATACCGCCGGCCACGACGAGACGAATCGAGCGTTTCGTGCCCGCGACCAGTCGTTTCAACCGGTTTTTTTGGAATGTTTTACCTCCGGCGGCAAGGAGAATGGTCCGTAAATCACCGCGGAAATGCTTGTTTGCCCCCCTGGCCACAACTAGGATGCGAGACTAGTTCACGATCTCGTACGATCACAATACGCCTCCAAATTTCCCGCCTTCTGACTCTGAGAATACGATGAAACGTTCCCTTCGCCTCGCACTGCAGTGGACGTTGGTGGTCTGCATGATCGCCATTTTGAGCGTGAGTCCCGCTTCGGCTGGATGGCTGCTGAAGCGAATTCACGGCAAAAACGCTGATTGCTGTGAAATCGCAACCGACACCTGCTGCACTGCTCCAGAGCCTGTTTGCTGTGTCCCAGCACCGGAACCCGTTTGTTGCGATCCCGAACCGATCGCTTGCGAATCGGTCCCCAGCTGCTGTGGCACCGTTGAAATGGTTCCTGCACCTGTTGTTTCAAGTGACTGCTGCGGTTCCCTGGTCGAACCAATGAGCGAAGGTGTCATCGTTGAACAACCTTTCTACGGTGAATCGACGATCGTTCCCATGGCGGAAGGCGAAATAGTCGAAGGCGAGATCATCGAAGCTCCCGCCGTGCCGGCTCAAGAGTCGACGGACGTCGCTCCGCCAGTTCCCGCTGAACCAGTCGCAGAAGAGCCCATCGTCGAACCGCAAGCCGATCCAGCTGCCGACGTGGAACCCGAAACCCCCATGCCGGTCGAAGAGCCTGTGGAAGAAGCTCCGGTGGTTGATCCACCCGCCGAAGAGCCAATGGTGGAGGAACCCGTTGAGGAAGAGCCCGCCATGGAAGAACCAGCCGCTGACTTGTTCCCCGCTGACGACAACCCATTCCCACAAGACGCACCCGCTGAAGAAGCACCCGGTTTGGAAATGCCAGCCGAGGAAGCACCGGTGGAAGAAGCTCCTGCCGACGATGCCTTTGGCGATCTGTTTGGTGGCGACACTGAAATGCCCGCCGAGCCGGCCACTCCCGATGTCGCCACACCTGAAACCGAATCGGTCGAAGACCTGTTTGGCGGTGACGCTGCACCAGCCGATCCTGTGATTCCAGATGAACCCGTCATGCCCGAGGCCCCTGCGGAAGCTCCTGCCGACGACGCCTTTGGCGACCTGTTCGGTGGCGAAGCGGAAGCACCCGCCGACATGCCTGCTGAGCAACCTGCCGACGATGGTTTTGGTGACTTGTTTGGTGGTGAAGCGGAAGCTCCTGCTCAAGAAGCGATGCCACAAGAAGGTGGACTGGACGGATTGTTCGACGACGCCGCACCGGCCGAAGAAGCACCGGCTGATGGCGGTGGCTTGGACGATTTGTTCGGTGACCCACCCGCCGAAGACAGCTCCGACGCTGTGATCGACGATTTGTTTGGCCAAACCAAACAGTCATTGGCTGATTCGGAAGTCACACAAGTTGTGACGGAAAAGAGCGTCGCCAAGACCATCGACGTGCTGGACAGCACCAAGACTCGCACCTGGATCGACAACACTGGCAATTGGGGAACCGATGGCCGCTTGGTTGAAGTCCGTGAAAGCGAAGTTCAGATTCTGAAATCCAATGGCCGGACCTGCACCGTCCCGTTGGAACGACTCAGTGACGCGGACAAATCGTACGTGGAATCGATCCGTGCCCAAGTCAGCGAATTGCTGTTCGCAATGGCCTCGGTTGACTGAGCTGGCACCCTCGCAGGTTCGAGCATGATCGAACGAAAAGACTTCGAACGCCCGGCAGTTTCAAAGCTGTCGGGCGTTTTTTGTTTTGTGGCTCAAGCTTCGGCCGGACTCAGCCGAAAAGTACGGTATCAGCGATTGAATCGCTTTGAGCAACGAAGAGTCTTCGAGGATGGCCGGGCTTGACGAAAAAGCACGGGTTTCCTAACTTGCTCAGCTTGTGCAACAGTCAGTCTTTGACCGGCTCCTTGCACGTGAAGGCGACGTGGCCAAGTGGCTAAGGCGAAGGATTGCAAATCCTTTATTCGTGGGTTCGAATCCCACCGTCGCCTCTGATGATGGCAGAGGCTTTTGAGACGCGACCCTTTTCAGGGGACCGAATCAGAGCTACGATCATCGTCCAAATGGGTGAGATTCAGCATTCGCTAACTCGCCCACGCCCTTGTAGCTCAGTTGGTAGAGCAACGGACTCTTAATCCGTGGGTCCTAGGTTCGAGCCCTAGCGGGGGCACTCTTTCGGAAATCTGGGCACCACCCCCAGACGGCAAACCCCGGTTTTCACGGGGTTTTTTTATGTCCGTGCTGTCGTCAGACGTGACCCGCCCATCGCCGCAAAAAGGTGTCACCTTTTCGGCGGAGGCCACCTCGCGGTTCGCGGAAGATAAAATGAGGTGCATCCCCACACCCATCACTCCTTCTGTTTGCTATGCCGTTCTCCGAATACATCGCACCCTTCGCGGAGTTCCCCGTTTTGCAGCAAAGGGTGCTGGACGTTTTGAGGGAGCTGCCCGAGGACGTGCAAACGGACTTTTTGGGTGACGAACGCTTTCGAGTGGAGATCGACAATTTCGTTCCCGGTGTGGGCTGGTCGTTTTTGATGCCGGCCCCCGGAGTGGATGGGAATGGCAGTCGCTGCGTGATCCTGCGAAGCAAATTGGCCGAGGCGGCCGAAGCGTTCGCACACTATGTGATCGCCCATGAGTTTGCACACGCATTTCTGCGAAACGGCGGTTGGGGCACAATCACCGACATCGAAGAGGCCGCGGATGCACTGGCCGCTTCATGGGGGTTTGAGCGACCCGCGTGAAGTCGTTCGCCTCGCCTCATCTGTTCAGGCTCTCACCCCTGCGTAGGCCTGAACGACGTCGCTCGACCTCATCTTCAACTTCGTTTCGGAAGAGGTGCGGCAGGTGGAAATCCGCCGAAATGCGGTGTCAGCAAGCGGCGAGACCGCAGCGGGGTTCGTGGGCAAGGGCTAGACGCCTCGCTTTGTTCCAAAGCATTGGCTGGTTTCCAGGCGAGACCTGGCCTACGTCGACCTGGTGGCCGGATTCGCCAGGGTTCCGTGTAAGCAGGTCGGCAGGAGTCTTTCGGCATTTGGACTGTTTCGGTAAGCGTCGTTGCTCCCACGTCCAACCCAGGCTAACGCCCAAACGGCTTACATGGTGATGCCCGATCATTCCTGCCGATCTGCGTAGTCCCTCGCTCACGCGTTCGGGTTATGAAGTGGGTGGGAGCTGGATTCGCCTGACTTCAGATGCGCGGGATGCTGAAGCGGTCCGGATTCTGGCGAATCCGGCTACCGTCTGTGACCACTTCGTGGCCTGCTTCGCGAATGGGAGTGCCCGATGAAACCCGAGACTATCCGCATGTCACCGCTCCGTGGTTCAGACGGGGAGTGATGGATCGAGCCGTGCTTAGCTGAGCGACCATCCTTCGCGTGGTTCCCGGGCGATGAAGGGGGCTGCTTCGGGGCATCCCACGCACTCCATCTTGTCTCGATCCCAAGTGATCTTCTTGCCGACTCGGTAAGCGACGTTGCCGAGATGATTGGCTTCGGTGAGTGGGCCGGCGTAGCTGAACGGGCTGGCGGTTTCGCCCTCGCCCAAGCACGCTTGAACCCATTGCGCATGATGTCCGGGCGAGTCGGGCACGAAGGGGGCTGGCGGCTCAAAGTCCACGAAGGATTCCTCTGGCAACAGCACATGTTTCCCATAGTCTGACAACAACATACCTTTGCTGCCAATGAACAAGACCCCACTGTCCCAGCGGGGGATCTCACCGCGTTGCCAGATCTCAGGTTTGTGTGTGCCTTGATACCAGGAAACAGAGACCGGACCGCGATCGCCGCGTTGGGGATACTCGTACTTCGCTGACATGGATGCGGGGGCGATTTCGGGATGGGCGGGAGGCCCAAATGCTTCCACGCTGGTTGGCGCATCGAGTTGCAATGCCCAGAACGGAAGGTCATTCCAGTGGCTGCCGAGGTCCGACATGGTCCCACCAGCGAAATCCCACCAGCGATACCAGCGTGGCCCGGGGAAATAGACCGAATGGTAGGGACGGGGCGGCGCGGGCCCCAGCCACAGATCCCAATCGACGTGATCCGGTGGTGTCATGACGTCGCTCGGACGCGAATCCACATGCAGAAGATCGCGGTGCTTCTTGGCGTCGGCTTCGGACTGCAAACCCCAGGCTCGGTTCACCCAGACGTGCGCCTCACTGACTTCGCCGATCGCGCCGCTTTGGATCAACTCCACGACTCGATGGTAATTGTTGCCGGCGTGAATTTGAGTTCCCATTTGGGTAACGACACCGGCCCGCTCGGCCGCTTCGGTGATCTTCCGCGTTTCGTCGATGTTGTACGCCAACGGCTTTTCACAGTAGACATGCTTGCCAAGCTGCAAGGCTGGCATCGTTGCGAAAGCGTGCGTGTGTTCGGTGGTGCTGACAACGACGCCATCGATGTCGCTACCAACGGCGTCGTACAGTTTTCGGAAATCACGAAAGGCCTTGGCCTTCGGATGTCGTAAGAGGGCTTGGTCGGTGAAACGTGTGTCCACGTCGCAGACGGCAACGACGTCGACCAGCCCTGTTTTTTCCATCGTCCGCAGGTTCGAGCCCCCTCGCCCGCCAACGCCGATGGCCGCAATCTTCAGGCGATCGTTGGCGGATGATGGGGCGGGATCCTGAGCAGGTGAAACTCGAGAGAGACCAGAGGCCGCCAATGCGGTCCCCCCCACCAAAATGTCACGTCGATTCGGAAGTTGCTTGCCTGACATCATTCACCTGTCGCCTTCTGTGAGTGGAGAGCGGAAAGGCACGATCCTAATGGAGTGAGCCATGGCCGGGGAACGAATGTCGCCTCCCGGACACCTTTTTCGAAGAACGCTCGTCGGATCACTCTTGGATCTGAAAGCCTTTTGATTCACTGGGTCGCGCCGGCTGGAGTTTCCCACTACAGCCCTTTTCTTTGTCGCAACGGCCGCTGGCAACGAGCAGTCGACCATCAGCAAGCCCTTCGATACCGAGCGAACAGTTGAGCTCGTGCCGGCCCTTCATCTGGAAGTCGGCGTCGGTCACAAGTGTGATGGCTGGTGACCCATAGCATCCGAACCACCAGCGATCGTGAGCGAAGGTGGCGGTTTGGATCCCCAGGTGAGTGTGGCCGCTGGCAATCACATGCTTCTTTACAAAGTGGAATTGGTCGTCGTATTCGTAGACGTAGTTTTCGCCGAGCGAATCAGGCAGTCCGCCGACAACGTAGAAGTGTCCATTGTGGTGTCCGATGCCGCCCGCGCCGTGAAAAACCTCTTGCGTCTCGTGCCGAGCAAGTTCGTCCAAGGATTCCGCGTCGTAGACATAGACCCAAGAATCCGCGTTGCCGTTGGGGTCGTTGAATTTCCCAAGGTTGACCGCGACGTAGATCTTGCCGTCACGAAAGCAGAGGTCACCGTGGTGGTTGGCGACGGGGATCTTTTTCAGGAGCTTGCCCTGTTGGTCGGTCTTGACCAACGTCGTGGTGAAGGACCAGTAGATCGACGTTCCGCCGATGCAAACGCCTTGCAAGTGGTGCGGGTAGGTTCCCTCACAGCTCACTTGAAATGATTCGGTTGGGAAGCCATCGCGTGAGTTCACCTTGAGTTGGTCTTGAGCGATCAGCGATCCACGAAGGGTGAGGCTTGAGAGCAAGAGCAAGCTGGTGAAGAAAACGGTTCGAGGTGTCAGCTGGTGGCAGGTCATGGGGATGTCCATCGAGGAAAGTCAAATGCTTGGTCGCCGAACCGTCCAGCGTAGACCGCCATGGGGGAAGCCTGCAAACACTCTTCCACTCAAATTCACAAATCGATTCAGGGCAAGGTTTTCGGTGGAATGAACCTTCGGTTTCTGTCTCACAAGCACGGCTTCCGACGTGGCAGTTAGAATGGTCGCTTCCTCGATTCCCACCCCCACCCCACCTTGGTTCATGACCCACCCCATGCAAAATTTTTGTCACTCGTCGATTCGATCTTGGATGGGAGCCTTGGCTCCGATCGCACTGCTTGGCTTCCTTGGTGCAACCGCATTGGCAGAGGATTCAGCGTCCGATTCTCTCAAGAACGGTCGGGTCGTCATCGGTCCGGATTATGAGCTGGCCTCTGAACTGAAGGATCAGGGGGCACCCAAGGGCAAGCAGTTTGAGTTCATGATGCCGTTGTCGGAAAGCAAGATTTTTGACGGCACGGATTCGACTTTGAATCCACGCAAAGACGTTCGCAAGGAACGCAAAATCGTGGTCTATGTTCCAGCGGCTTACCAAGACGGAACCGCGGCACCGTTCCTGGTCATGCACGATGGGCCGAGTCGGTTGAACTTGGTTCGCAACGCGCTCGACAACATGACAATCTCGAAGGATCCGAATCGCCGCCTTCCTGCTTTTATTGCGATTGCGGTTCAAAACGGTGGCAACGACAGCAAAGGCAGCCAACGTGGTTTGGAATACGACACGATGTCAGACCGATTGGCTCGGTTCATTCAGCTGGAAGTTTTGCCTGCTGTCGAGAACCATCCTGAAATCCGTGCGGCCTACCCGAATTTCAAGCTGACGGATGACCCCTGGGGACGGGGCGTGATGGGGTGCAGCAGTGGCGGTGCGGCGGCCCTGACAATGGGTTGGTTCCGTCCGGAATGGTTCCGCCGTTTGATCACGTACTCGGGCACGTTTGTGGATCAGCAGGACGATGATGCGCCCGAAGAAGCCGAGTACCCGCTGGGGGCTTGGGAGTATCACTCGAGCATGAAGCTGATTGAGAACAGCGAGAAGAAACCGCTTCGCATCTTCACGCACGTCGCGGAGAACGACAATCGAGCCAACGATCCCGAGTCGACCTATCACAACTGGGTGATGGCGAACGAGCGAACCGCGGACGCTTTGGAAGCCAAGGGCTATGAGTATCGGTATGTGTTCTCGAAAGCGACCCGGCACTGCGACCGGAAAGTGTTCGAAGCGACCTTGGCCGACACGCTGGCCTGGATGTGGCACGGCTACGCGGCGGATGCGAAGTAGCGGAGAACGCGGTTGTTCGAGTTTCTGGGGTGATCACCAACGGCACCATTCGGACTGAATGGCTCCGGGGGAGTCCACGTTGATAGCTCGGGGCGGAAGCCCCGACACCATTGGTGGACATCACAAAGCCGCCCCGGATGGGGCCGCCGTGAATCATGCGGCCGAAATAGCTGGAGCCGCTCCAAGTCACATACTGCCCCAACGGCACACGAGGTGAGTGTTCAGGATCGGATCCAGCGCGTCGCTTCTGTCTTTCTTCATCCCGGTAGGGATTTCAGATGGTAGCCGGGGGTTGCTGCGTAGCAGCGCACCCCCGGAAAACGAGCTCCCATAAAACTCTCCATCCCGCCGTGGCCAATGGCCACGGCGGGATGGAGAGTGGTGGCGTGGGGGGGCATGTCCATCGGTGGCGCTATCGCTTACCGACGGCTACCATCTGACATCCCTACCGGGATGGAAACTTGCGCAAACGAATACACCCTACAACAGAAAATATTTCGCGGTCCAGGTTAACACCCAAACGGCTCACGAGATTAAACCCAATCATTCCTGCGTACCTGCTTAGCAGAAGACGCTCGTCGAGCAAGTTCAATTGGCCGCAGACTGCTTTGTCTTTGTCGACCTTGAGCGGTTCACGGGTTGGAACTGGACCATCAAAAACGAATTGCATTCGCAGGTCAGCAGCATGAGCGGAAGCACAACACCACGTGACCAAGCAGGCAATCGAAAGGGTGAGCGTTTTCATGGGTGAGCCTTGCACTCGTAGCGGTAGCCAAGTCCGTAGACGGTTTGGATGATGCGTGGGTGTTTGGGATCGCGTTCGATGCGTTTGCGGAGTTGGCTGACGGTTTGGTCGATTGTTCGGCTGTTGGGGACTCGGCCGGGACCCCAGCATTCTTGAAACAGCGTTTGGCGATGCACCACATCCCCGTCAGCGTCATGCAGCAAGATCAAGATTTGAAGTTCTCTTGCGGTGAGTTCAATGGTCCCATCGCCACGAGTGGCTCGCAGTTTTGATGGTGTGACTTGCAAGTCGTCCATGTTGAACGCGACGTGCGCGGTCGGGTCCTTGGCACTTTGATCTTCACTGGGTTCCGGTTGGCAGCGTCGCAGGACCGCTTTGACACGGGCGATGACTTCGTGGGATCCAAACGGTTTGCTGATGTAGTCGTCCGCTCCCAATTCAAAACCGACCACCTTGTCGATCTCTTCCCCTTTGGCGGTGATGAAAATGATGGGCGTTCGTTTGTCGTTCGCACGCAAGAGCCGGCAAACGTCAAAACCACTCTTCATGGGCATCATCACGTCGAGGCACACCAGATCGAACTTCTTTGATTCAATCATCTTGGATGCGGACAGGCCATCACCGACCGTGGCCACGTCGTAGCCTTCCGCACCCAGCAATTCCTCCAGGGCAGCACGGGTGTGTCGGTCATCTTCCGCGATCAAGATTCGGGTCATGGTCGTTTGGTTTTGGATGACGAGAAACGATTGGACGTGGGATCCAATGGTTGCAGCGTGAAGCGGAAATGCGAACCGGTCTGGGAGGGAATCCAGGTCAGTTCGCCACCGTGCCGACGGGCCGCGTTGCGAGCAATTGCCAGTCCAAGGCCTGTTCCCGCTGGTGCGGACAAGGAATCGTCGAGCCGTTCGAAGGGTTCGAAGATGCGTTTCGCTTCCGACTTGGTGATCCCCGGACCCTCATCGATCACGTCGATCGTGATCACGGTTGCTGTTTGAGAACTGGTGAGTGTGACTCGCTTTCCGGCGGCCGCGTATTTTTCGACGTTGCTGAGCAGGTTCACCAGGACCAGTTCGATCACATCGGCGTCGATCGGGATTGCTTCGTCGGCGTTGAGCTTCAACTTCGTTTTGATCTCGAGACTCGCGAAAGCGGGAGCAAAACTTTCAAGGACGCGACGAATGATTTGGTCGGGGACTTCGAGTGTTGGACACAGTTTGCCTTTGCCGGAAACCATGTCGAGGACACCTGTGACCAGGCGGGACAGACGTTGGCTCTCCTCTTCGATCACATCCAGGCGTTCCCGCAGTCGCAGGCGTTGGTTGGTCTCATCTGAAGAGGAAGTTGATTCCGAATCGAGGTCGCGTTTGGCAAGTTCGGCGTACAAGCGAATGTTGGTCAAAGGCGTTCGCAACTCGTGCGACACATGACTGGCAAAACTGACGCGTTGTTGAGCCAGTGTCATTTGTCGTCGGATCGTTGTCATCACATACGCTCCCAGCAACAACAGCGTGGTCGCCAGTGCCAGCAAGGTTGCCAGCAACGGTACCGTTCCGTCTGCTAGCCAGCCTGGGGCCGCATCGGTCGACGGCGTGTAGATCAACCGCCATCCGTTCCAGGGCGAATCCATTCGAATTGTGGCGAGCGGTTGGGCTTGGTTGGTTGCATCCTTGGAATCGCCCCAGCGGTAGACCGTCCGGTCGGTGCTGTCTCGCAGTTCGTAGCGCCCGGCTTCCGTCGCAGTCGTGGCCGGCAAGGCTTCGACCAAGTCCGCCATCCAACGCCCTCGTTCCAGAACGATCCCGGTGGCGGTTTGGTCGGATCGTGGCAACCACAGAACCAGTTGCAAACCGTCTTCGTGGAACCAGCTTTGCCAGCGAGTGCTGGTGGTTGGTGGGGTGCTTGCGACCGACGATTTGGAAGTCCGGGGACTTCGCGACTGCGGGATGGTTGGCTTGATGGACGGCAAGGATCCCGGGTCGCGGAGTGGAACAGTGGCTTCGTCTTGCTCTCCAATGGGGCGTCCACGAGCTAGTTCACTCAGGGCGGCATACCACAACGTTTCCGAGGATGTGTCAACGGTAGGTTTGCGAGGGTAGATCAATCGTCCATCGCGATCGACCAACAAGACCGATCGAGCAATGGGCGTTGAGCGGCGAAGTTCCGCCAGGCGATTCAAGTCACGATCGGCCTGCCGAAGTTGGTCGCCAAGTTCGGTTTCATATCGCTGGGCGATGGGACGCAAGTTGGAACTCAAGTCCTGCAGTCGCCCAGCGAAGAGTTGTTGCAATTGTTCACGTTGCTGCTGTTGTTGCCGCGCGAGCGTGGCGGTTCCGAACCAGCCGATCAAGATCAGCGGCGAAACGATGAGCAACAGCAGTGCGAGGACGTGACGCAGAGGCAAAAGGGATTACCGACGAGGGGCCGAGGATTGGGAAGGCGAAAGACTAGGGACGTCCACCGAATAGGTTTGTTGATTTTGGACCGCATTTTGCAACTGTCGCATGCTCTTGCGAGTTGAATTCCACTTGGAACGATCCACAATCGCTTCGGCTTGCATTTCGTTGCTTACTTCGGCCAACTTTAGCTCAGGGAGAACACTGGTGACGCCCTTCGCTTCACACTCAAAGTACAGCTTGTTGAGAGAGGTCGCATTTCGATTCAGCAGCGATTGTGCTTCCTTGACTTGACCTGCATCCCGCAGCGCGGTGGCTTCGCGATTGAGTTCGGTGGTGATTTGCAAGCTGCAGTAGGCGTACACCTCCATGTCCTTGGCTTCTTCGACGATCTTTTCTTCGTCACTGAAGCGAACCTGGATGCTGCTGGTCAGTTTCTCTTTGGTTTCGGTTTGTAGATTGCGATACTGCACCGTGACTTCTGCCAGGTCTCGGGTGGAGTCTTCCGTACCGGGGGAGACTTCGGTTTCGACGATGAAGTAACGTTCTTGATTGGCGTAGAGCTGAGCGAGCGGAATGCGAATCGTTTGCCCTTCGATGTCTCCTTCGCTGCCGATCATCCGAACGGGGCGAACGGATTCATCCAGTTTGACCACGATTTCGAATTCGTTCGCGACGACGCTGAGAAGACCATCAAATTCCTGATTGAAGACGGAAACCAAACTGTCCGCATCTTCGATGAAGGCGTGGTTGCCACCGCCCACTGAAGCGAGCGCGACCATCAAGTCTTCGTTGTAACCTGAACCCAGACCGAGTGTGCTAACGCTGATCGCTTCCTTCATCAGCGAACGTCCCAGTCCTTCCAGTTCTTGTGGGCTTTGTGGGCCCACGTTGGCCAAGCCATCCGAAAGCAGGATGACACGGTTGACTTGTTCGTCGGCCAGGAACTTGCGAACTTCCGCGGCGCCTTTGCTGACACCGGCGAACAACGCGGTGGAACTGCCGGCTTTGATTCCGCGAATTTTTTGTTTGATTGATTCGCGGTCGGTGGCTTTGGTGGCGGGGACCAAGACGGTGACATTGCTGTCATACAAAACGACCGAAACAATGTCGTCGTTGCTGAGTCGATCGATCGCGGCTTCGGCAGCTTCTTTGGCACGCGTGAGTTTTTGTCCGCTCATCGAACCGCTGTGGTCGAGCACCAGGCAGACGTTGACGGGTGGTCGCTCTTCAGCGGATTTCAGTTCAAAACCAGTCAGTGCGATTCGCAAGTGATTGGTTTGTTTCTCACCCGATTTCATAACCGGGTGGACCAAGCGGACATCCAATTTGACTTGTTCGGCACTCGCTTGGTGAAGCGGTGAGGCCGTCATGGCAGCAACAAGTAACATCAACAATGAGAAACGCATCGGAAGGCTCCTGAGACAAGAGAGGACTAGCGATCGAGCCGGACATGGCTCGGACGTCACTCATTGAACGAAAAGCGGTCGCTCAGAAGTTCGAATGGGTGTCAGTCAATTGTAAAAGAATTGTCAGGCACCCGGATGCATTGGTGTTTTTGGGGAATGCATCCCCAATTGGCATCTTCGTTTCCCGGTTTTCGATGCGTTGAAGTTTGCAAAGCAGGACTCCAACGCGATGAAAGACTGGCCTTCCCCGGGAGTTGTTGGCTGGGCTGGGCTTACAATTTGACGACGGCACCGAAGGACAGTCCAAAGAAACTGAGACCGTCATCCAGCGGACTGTCCGTGGAAATCCCACTGTCAGGACCAAGGAACGTGGCCGGCGGGTTGGGGCCGCCCACTTGCGTGAAGTGATGGGCTTCGAGTGCAACATGCATTTGAAGCAGGTCCCAGGGTGAGTATTCGATTCCGAATTGGAGTTCGGTGTTGCCGGTGAAGTGGCGGGCCGCATTGTTCGAATCGCGAACGTCGATTGAATTGAGGCTTTGTGTGACTTCATTGAAACTGTCCGAGACGGAAAAGTCTTGGTGCCCGTACAAGAGAGATCCACGCAGCGAGGTGAACAGTTGCAAGCGATCCAGCGGAAGTTGATGGAAGGCTGCGAGGGCAACGGTCGGGCCAACTCCTCGGAACTGGGAAGACGCATGCACGGTTCCCACATCGGTGTTGGCGGCGTATCCCTGGCCAACCTGGGCGTAACGCAGACCGGTGTAGAGATCCAATCGGGGCGCAATTCGCTTTTGCAATTCGAAATCCACCACATCGGAGTGAATTGTGCTGGCGAAGCTTCCTTCATTGATGAAGGCCAGTCCGGTTGTGATGTCGCCGTCTTCGGAGAGGTAGCCGATCGCTCCCTCTTGGAAGGTTGGGATCAAGCCGTTGTCCTCGTTGGCGGTCAGCGACGTGCCTTGGTCAAACCGCCAGTAGCGAGCTTGGAATCCCAATGTGCCGTCCGATTTGTGCTGGCCAACTTGATAACGGTAGCTGTATTCCAGTTCCCAAGGGAACATGATCGAGACGTACTCATCGACGGATCCATTGTCGTCGTGATCGCGTTCAACAATCAACGCCGTGGTGTTGGATTGAAAGGGTTGGACAAACACATTGTCGAAACTCGCAAACCATTTTGTGGGAAGTGATTCACGGCGGCTTTGTTCCTTCGCATCCAATTCATGTTGCATTCTCGCGATCTGATTGCCCTGGCGAATCATCAGTGTTTGCAGTTCAGCGACTGGTGAACTGTCAGAGATGGACGCTGCGATACCGCTGTTGTATGCGACCGGTTGCACATCGCGATCCAGTTTCGCTTTCGATGTTGCATCGAGGCCGAGAGCGGAGGATTTGGGTTCGGTGTCGCGGAGCTTGCTTTTGCGGTCGCTGTTTTCGGAAGCGGTGGCAGGGGTTTCCGCAGTGCTTTCCTGAGCACGGTCTTCCAACGAATTCAGGCTTGCGAGATGAAAGCTGGCTCCTCCGCTCGGCTTCTTCGATGGGCTGTTGAGGGGTTGGGCTGTTTCGGCATTCACCGTGACAAGCGTGTTGAGAGGCGTTGGAGAGTCGGTGCTCGCGTAGTCACCGTATTGCGGCCAAGCCTGTGTTAGACGCCGAAGTCCAGCGTCCTGTGCCAGCAAGCTTCCTGCAGTGCAAAGAGTGCACAGGGGCAGTGCGACCATTGTCCAAAATCTCATCCATCAATCCCAGTTGGCAGAGCATGCTGTATTGGTCCGGTTGATCAAGGCAGCCGCCGTTGAACGCTTCTTGCTAGCTGAACCGGTAGGTGAAAAGGCATTTCGAGATCATCCTGCTATGGAATTCCGGCTGGGGGTGTCAATGTGACTTTGAGCATTTTGTTTGTGGCCTTTTTGAAGACGATGGCCCCCGCTGAGCAAATGCAGTGCCTTTGATTTGCTGGCAGACGGCGGAACATCGTGTTTTGTTCATGCGTTGAGGCGGGTGTGGATGCCCGAATCTCGCTGAATGCCAGTTTTTCCTCAGTTGTTTTGCCTTTTTGCTAAAGCCCGCAATTTCATCAGCTTCTTGGAGTTTCGACCTCGTTCATCAATTTGATACTTCTTTCGCTCACTCTCGGCTTCCGGCAGTGCATGCAAATTTAGTGTCCACCAGGTTCGACATCGATGAATTTTGAAAAACGTTTGACTGCCATTTTTGAGAGTGTTCGCAGAAGTCAAACGACGAAGTCAAGCCGTTTGCGAGGGCGCAGGGCGAAACGATTCGGCAGGAAGCTCAGCGTCCAGGCGCTGGAGGCAAGGGAGCTGCTCGCAGGTGACCTTTCTTTGGATGCCGCTGCCTTGGGGGAGACGAGTCTCGGGGGCGACAACACCATTCAGTTGAGTATGTCGGGCGACAACCTGCGGGTGGTCGTTGACGGTGGTACGCCGACGACTCACGATCTCTCAAGCTTCGACAGTGTTTCCTTGGATGCGGGAGCTGGCGATGACACGATTGAGGTGATTGGCAGTCTGGATCTGGAGAACTCTGACAGCGATCCACTCGGTCTCAACCTGACGGCTGATACGATTGTCGTCGCTGCAGGCGTCGATATCAAAGCAGGTGATGTCGATTTCCATGCCGTCGGGGACGATTTCAGTTTTGCCCAATCGTTGCCGATTGATCCGTTCAGTGTTTTGGCAAGCGATCGCTTGATCCAACTGAACACGGGATCTTCGATCGTCGGTGGTTCGATCAAACTGCACGCGGACCGGATCTCCTCTTACGTCAGCTCTTTTCAGCAGTTTGGCGGCGGTGAGAAGAACGCGGAGATCGAGATCGAGGGTGCGACCATCACGGGGACGTCTGTTTCGATCACGGCCAACGCCGAAGATGAAAACCTCAATGATTCTGTGCCCGAGTTTCTGCAGAATTCGGTTCTGCGTTTTGTGGAGGATTATCTGCTCGATGGCATCATTCCCAAGGTGCCTTTGGCGGTGATGATCCGCAGCAGCGAGGCATCGATTGATATCAACGCGAGCAGCATCAGTGCAAGCAGCGGTGATGTTGACATCATTGCCAAAGCCGTCTCGGATGCCACGACGAAGGCCGTCGCAAGCAACACGACCAATGAGTCGGCAGGGACCAGTGCGTTGGGCAGTGGACTGGCGTTCTTGAACAGCATCAGCGCTGGGTATTCGCAGGCCGAATCTTCGGCGACGGTCAGTTTGAGTGCGACGACAACCGTGGATGCGTCGCGGCATGTGAAGATTGAATCGGATGCGGAAACGATTGCCTCGGTTGCGGCAGCCACCGTCAAAAATCAGACGTCTGCATTTCGAACCAACCCGGCTCCGCCTGACACCTCCGCGTTGGCTGCGTCGCTAGCCATCACCAATTCTCAGACAACGTCGACGGCAACCGTCGGGTCGCAAACGATCATTCACGCGGGTGGAAACGTTGAAGTCAACGCGATCGGCCAGGTTGAAAATGCAGCGGCAGCGGCGGCTGAGATTCGTGAAGATGGCCGCGGGGCATTGAGCATCGCGTTGGGATTTGATGACGCCAACATTCAATCCCAGGTCGATGGCACGATCACTGCCGCTGGTACCGTCAGCACTGCGCTCGATCACAGTGCATTGCAACACGCCACCAACACGATCAACATTCCCGATCACGGACTGTCCAATGGCGATCGGCTGACTTACCAGGCGGTTCCGACCGGCAGTGCGGCTGCTCAGGTGATTGCTGGTTTGATCAACCAAGAAACTTATCAGGTTCAGGTCGTTGATGGCGACAACATTCAATTGGTACGCAGTTCCGCGATCGATCTTTCCGCAGCAGCGACCAATTCAGCGTCGACGCATTCTTACGCGAAACGCGATGCCGTGTCCTTCAATCCTGCCACGGCGGTGGATGTCGGGAACAACACGATCACGGTCGGTACGACTGGGATTCAAGAAGGTGGATCCGTGGTCTACATGGTGGGGCACGATGCCACGCCAGTGCCGGAGTTGCAGCCCATTGGCGGTCTGGTAGATCGCACACACTACGTTGCTATCAACGTGTCTGAATCAGGCGGCAACACAACCTTCCAGGTTGCGGACGCCTCCACGCAGACGGTCGCGATCGATTTGACCAGTGGAGCCGTTGGTAACGCACATGCACTGGGATTTGACAATGCGGCCGTGACCTTCAAGCCAGAGACCGTTGTAGACGACGCCGAAGATTCCATCACGATCACCAGTCACGGTTTCGACACCGGTGACCAGATCACGTACCACACCGACTCCAGTCAAAGCAGCCAGGTGACGACGCAGCAATACAACATGCTGTACAAGCCAGAGTTGGTTGAGTTTGATCCGTCGTTCACCGATGCTGCGGTGGGATCAACGGTGGATACGGACGCCAACACTTTGAATCTCCGTGTGGATCACCATTTGGTCACGGGGCAGCGATTCACTTATTCCGATGGATCTGGAACAGCCATCGGCGGATTGGTTGACGGGCAAGACTACTTTGCAATCGCTGTCGATTCGCGAACACTGCAAGTTGCATCCAGTCGAGCCGGGGCGCTTGCTGGGACTGCGATGAGTGTTTCCTCGGTTGGTTCGGGGACGGAGCATTCGTTGTTGGCCCACACGATTGATGTGATCGACGACCAAATATCGCTGCCAGGTCATGGACTGCAGACAGGGCAAGAGATCGTTTACAGCGAGGGGCAAGGCAACGCGACGACGAACGTTCTGACCGACGCGACCACGTACTATGTGATTCAGTTGGATGAGAATCGCATTCAGCTGGCCAGCACGCGAAGCGATGCGTTTGCCAGCACAGCGGTCAACCTGACCGGAGAGATCGGCGGGAATGAAGGCGAGAGTTTCTCGACTGGTTTTGGCGTTCTTTTGGTCGATGGCTCCCGCACGGAATCGACTGTCAACGAGGGGCTGAATCGCCTGAACTTGCCCAATCACGGTTTGGACACCGGTACAACGGTTGTGTACCGTCCTGCAACGACTTCGATCGATGGGTTGGTCTCTGGCAATGAGTATTTGGTCAAGGTCATCGATGCGAATTCGATCGAGCTCTATGCCGATGCCACCACCCTGGCGAGTGGCAGTCCGGTCAACATTGACGTGCCAACCGGTTTGGATCCCGAGTCGCACGGGCTGTTGGTTGTCTATCCAGACATGGATGTCAGCAGCGACACCATCTACATCGATGACCATGGGTTGGTCGCTGGCGATGAGCTTGTTTACAGCAATCAAGGCGGCCCTGACATTGGCGGGTTGGTCAGCGGGACGACCTACAAAATCGAGCGAATTGACGGCGGAACTTTTCAACTGCTGGATGGTTCCGGCAGCGTGATTGACCTTGGGACGGGTGCGACGGATGGTGCCGTTCACCGGTTCACTCTGGAGAGGAATTCAACCCATTTCGACTTCACGGCGGCGTTGCTGACTCCCGCTAGCGGAGCGACTCGTGTTCTGTTCGATCCAACTGCTGGTCCAATCGTGGACGCATCGAGCAATCGGGTTACCAGCTTTCAACATGGGTTTTCCGCCAACGAAGCGGTGACGTACTTGGCCGCAGGCGGCACATCGATTGTCGGTTTGGTTGCAGGCACGTCGTACAAAATCGACGTGGTCGATGTGGATCATTTCCGATTGTTGAACGCGGCGACGGACAGCGTGATCAACCTGACTGGAGCGGGAACGGCGACGTATCACGGGTTTCAACGCACAAGCTTTTTGACGAAAGCAGATTCCGCGATCAGTGGTCTGCGCAATGGCGGGACCTACTTCGTCAGTAAGATCGATGCGAATCGTTTTCGATTGACAGAAACTCAGTTGGAGGCGTTCAATGCGCAACCGGTTGCTTTTGGTGATCCTGATTCAACCAGTGATACCAAACATTACCTGGGGCAGTTTGCCGGTTCCGGCATCAGCATCACAGCCGACCTCGCGGCGAGCAACGTGGTCGATTCGGGCGCCGCTCTCGGTGGAGATGATCCCGCCTTTCGGCGTTTTTTGAGTGTGCCATCGGCAGGCGGATCAGGGATTGGTGCTGGCTTGAAGGGTTTTGCGGGAAGTTTCCTTGAAAACATGCCTTTCAAGGGAACGACAAGTGATCAGACCAACGACACGTTTTCGTTGGCTGGCACGGTGGCTGTGAACCAGGTGGATCACGATGTGATTGCTGCGACCGGCACGGGATCCACGTTGCAGTCCCCATACGACATCGTGGTGCAAGCGAGCATCGAGCAAGATGTTCAAGTGCTGTCGCGCGGCGGCACGGAATCAGCGGGTGGATCGGATACCGAAACCGGGCCATTGAAATCAAATGAGTTGCGCAAGCGTAGCTCGGACAAGAAGTTTGCCGGGAGTGCGACCGTTGGGATCGGTCTGATCGATAACAATGTGCAAGCCACGATTGGCAAGGACAGTCAGTTGGACGCCGGCCAAGCGATCGACGTCTTGGCCAGCCTCAGCTATCCCATTCGAATCGATCCGTTGGCAGCGTTGCCATTTGGCACGTCAACCATCGCGACCATTGATGATCCGCTGAGTTTCTACCAGCAAGATTGGCTCGGCGAGGTGGAGAAGCTGCAGGAAGGCAATCTTGGGATGAGCGAAATCCTGAATGTCTGGTCGGCTTCGACGACCGGTGGTGACGGCACAACCGAAGGAGATGGCGAGGCAGCGGAATATTCCGTAGCGGGAACGGTTGCTTATGTCGACTACACCAATCGAACCATCGCCAGTGTCGGCGAAGGAGCGAAGCTGAATCAGAACAGCCTCTACAGCGGAGCGGATCGACGCGTCAACGTGGAGGCCGAAACTGAAATGACGCTGCTGAGCCTTTCAGGCATGATCAGCGTGGATGCCAGCGCCAGCAATGTGAAGGACATGGTCAAAGAAGGCAAGTTCAGCAGCCCTGTTCAGCCGATCGGGAACACCGCTGGAAAGTTGGGGATCGGCGGCAGCGCACTGATCCAGGTGTTTGATCACCAGACACAAGCGATCATTCATCCATCCGCCAGCATTGAAACGGGCGTTGATGCGCCCTTGACCGTTTCTGCCATCGAAGATGTCTTCACGATCGACATTGCGCAGGCCGGTGGTGAAAGCGGCAAGGTGGGCGTGAGTGGGACGGTCAATGTTCTGCTTCAAGAGAACCAAACTCAGGCTCACATTCGAGATGGATTGACCTACACCGGCGGCGGCATTGATGTTGATGCGGACGACCAAACCACACACATCGGAATTGGCGGGTCGGTTCAGAAGGCTGGCGTGGCTGCGATTGGCGTGACCGTCAATGTGCGAGATATCGAGAAACAAACTGCGGCAACGATTGGGGACACGCGGCGAACGATCACCGACGCAGATGTCAATTTGGGATCCAACGCGATCACATTGGATGGGCACGGTCTCAGCACCGGTGACACGCTGCGCTATGTTCCTCGATCGGGAGCCAGCATCACCGGGCTAACCGCTGGTGCGATGTACTATGTGATCCGCGATAGCGGCGACCAGTTCCGGTTGGCGAGTTCGGCTGTGAACGCGACCAACGCGGTGGCCATTAACCTCACTGCCGCCACTGGGACGATGGACTTTGATTGGGGAGCAGGCCTGTCCATTGCGGCTGGATCGTTTGGCGTCTCGGTCGATGCCAACAGCGGCGGAAACCTTTGGTCCTTCGGCGTGGCGGGCACGTTTGCGGAGAACAAGAGTGCGACGCCAACCGAACCCACCGTGCCAACCCAAGAAGAGGCGGCTGCGCAGAATTCTTTCAAAACCGGTGTCGGGCTGGCGGGTGATGCAACCTGGAATGATCTTGATTCCAGCGTGGAAGCGTATGTCAGTTCGATTGGAACGCTGACAACGACCGCAGGTGGCGATCTGATGGTTCACGCCATCGAAGCGAGCAGCGTGGTTGCGGTCTCGGCTGGGATTGCAATCGCAAATTCCGACAATGCGGGCGTGGCATTGGCCGGGTCGTTCAATCGCAATTTGTTGAATCTTCGCACGTCAGCCTGGGTGGATCGCTTGGATGCGGACATTGCCGGCGCGACCACCATCCGTGCCGAAAATGATTCGGACATCGTTGCCATCGCAGCGGGCGTCTCGGGCAGCAAAGCCGGTGGGGGAATGAACGAAAAGGCAGCCATTGGTGCGGCCGTGGCGGGGTCATTCGCGTGGAACACGATCGAATCGGAAACAACTGCTGAACTGATTGACGTTACGTTGACCACCGCGGGTGCGTTGTCGATTGCAGGCGAAGACAAGAACCGAATCATCGCCGTAACGACTTCCTTGGCAGCTTCACTGGCAACGGCAACGAGCAGCATTGGTTTGGGATTGGCTGCCAGTGGCACTGGATCTTTGAACACAATCGATCGACAGCTGGTCGCTCAAATTCGCGATGGGTCGGACGTCGTGGCTGGTTCCGTCCAAGTGGCCACCGTGGATCAAGCCATCGTGCGTTCCTATTCCGTCGGCGCCAGCCTGGCGATTGGAACCAGTTCTTCCAGCACCGGGATCGCTGTTGGAATTGGTGTTTCGGTATCGGAAAATCAACTCTCGGGACAATCCCTTGCTCAGGTCATCGATTCGACGATCGAGGCGTCGGGTGCGGTCAGCGTCACCGCTGATTCTTTTGGTGCCCACTACAAGACATTGGAACAGACTGGCGGCAATGCCATCACGGCAGCAGATCTGGATGACGCTGTCGCAAAGGATTCGGACCTGGAGAACACTCCGGCAGATGAATACACCCTCGACGAAGCCGCAGACCTTTCGATCCTGGGGCGTTTGTATCGTCAATTGGAAGGGGATGAGGCAGCCGACGCGCTGGGTGGATCCGCCGCACCGATCACGTTGACGCAATTGGGCACCGAAACATCAGTGGATCCGGATGACGCTGATTCCACGGTGCAGACAGGTACCAGTTGGTTGCTGGTCAACCAAGACAAAGGGATCAGCTATGTGATTCGTTTGGTCGACGGGGACCTTGAATTGTATCACGGCGGTGTGACAGCGATCTCCATTGCGGCGTCCGTGTCCATCGCTGCCGGACAAAACGCAGCGGCCTTTGCTGGTGGAGGTGCGGTGACGCTGAACACGATCACCAACACCGTTGATGCGCACATCATCGATTCGGATGTCACATCCAGGGTCGCAGGTTTTGGTGTCGCCGGTGTTCAGGTCACAGCGACCAACACCACTGGAATCAGTTCCGTGGTGGTTTCGGCCACGGGATCGGTTGGAATCGGATCCAACAACGGTGGCGCCGCGGCGCTGGGTGCGGCGGTGGCCAGGAACCGGATCGGGTATGAGGGAACGACTCGTCAGGCATCCAGTGCAACCGCTACGATCAACGGCGGTTCGATCGATACCGATGGCGATGTCATTGTGGCTGCAACCAGCGGGCAAGGGATCAGCGCGGCCGTTATTTCGGCATCCGTCGCGGTCAGTGCCACGGGATCCAACGGGTTGGGGCTTTCCGGTTCGGGAGCCTACGCCGAAAACAAAATCGCGGCGGATGCCATTGCCACGATTCGCAACATTGACGCGCCGACCAGCACGATCGATCACAACTTCTCGGCTCGTGATGTGAGCGTTCTGGCGTCAGACAACTCCAGCATCTTCGCTCTCGCCGGTGCCGCCAGTCTGGCTGGCGCGGCCGCCGGCAGCAACGCTGTTGCCGTGTCTGTCGGTGTCGGGTTGGCAAACAATGCGATCGATACTCAGACGGAAGCCACGATCGAAGATGCCTACTTCGAACAAATCGTCAATGGCGCGGTTGCCTTCGAATCCATCGGGGAACACGCGGGCAGCACTGAGACGATCAACTACCGAAGCATCGGCGTTGACGACGTCTTGGTGCGTGCGGTCTCGAACGGTTCAATCGATGCGATCGCGTTTGCGGCGTCGGCCAGTGTCGCCCTTTCCGGTTCCAACTCGGTCGCGCTGGGCGGTGCGGGCGCCGATGCTCGCAATCAAATCACTTCGGACACGTTGGCGACAATCGTCGACAGTCGGATCGTGGTAACGGGCGACGTCGATGTGTTGGCCAACAGTTCGGCTGATATCGACGCGATCGTGCTGGCGCTTTCAGTCAGCTTGGCGGTTGGCGGCAGCAACGGCGTCGGGGCTTCGGTCGGTGTGGCAGTGACCAGCAACTTGATCGGCATCAAGACAGACGACGCAATCACAGCGGATTATTCCACCGCGAGCGCCGAGACGATCACGATTTCGCAGAACCAGACCGTTGAAATCGTCGCCGGACCGCGTGCGGGTTACATCTATCAGTACTTGAGTGCCACGCCTTTGTCGGATCCCAACGCCAGTGATCCAGCCAATTGGCTCACGCAGCAGGATTACGGCAATTCGGAACTTTGGAAGTGGGTTGGTTTGTCGAGTGACGGTGGTCAAACGCATGCGACTGTGATCGACAGTGGCATCGCCGCTCAAGGTGCGTTGCAGGTGCAGGCCAATTCGACCAACGAAATTCAGTCGATTGTTGAATCCGCGTCCATGGCTGCCAGTGGTGGCGGAACCGCTGGCGTGGCCTTGTCCGGTGCGGGTGTCGGCGTGACCAACCGCATTGAAATGGATGTTCGATCCACCATGGATGGCGATGGGCCCGTCGCGAGCGTGCCAGCGTACGTTGGACCTGCGGGGACTGTGATTGCCACGTTTGCCCGCACCAGTCCGGTCGCCACGGCGCAATCTTCCAATAGCCACTTGGACGCCTTCACCGGCAGTGACCTGCCAAGCATTCATGCCCAGTCGATTCGTGTCGCCGCCACTGACAACAGCGCCATTGAAGCTGTTGCTGGTGCCACATCATTGGCAGCGTCTTTCGCGGGAACCGCTGCCGTTTCGCTGGCAGTGAGTGCTTCGGTTGCTCGGAACCAGATCAACAACGACGTCCTTGCCACGATCTCTGATTCCGGCGTCTTCTCCACCGGCAGCAGCACGGTCACCGAAGATTTGCCGGCAACTCCGCCATACCAGATCACATCCACAGCGGGAAACATTGACGTCCTCGCGACCGAGAATGCCCGGATCGATGCGGTTTCGCACGCCGCCGCGATGGCGATCAGTGGCGGTCTCGTGGGCGTGGCGTTGTCGGGGGCAGGGGCATCGGCGTTCAACGACATCGATTCCAAATCGCTGGCCAGTATCGAAGACTCCAGCGTCGCCTCTTTGGGATTGTTGGCAACGTATCAAGACGCGGCGGTTGGGGTCACGCCTGCGAATCTGTCGGTCTTGGCCAGCAATGTGTCTGACATCGACGCCACCGTGGTCGCCATTTCGGCGGCGGTTGCAGGAGGCAAGTTTGCGGGAGCAGGGTCGATCGGTGTGGCCATCGCACGCAATCGCATCGGCAGTCTAGCGAGTGGTACTGCACATCAGACTCACGCGTCGATCACGGATTCGAATGTCAGCAGCGGCGACACCGCGACGATCAAGGCGACTTCTGCTGAAACCGTGGCTTCCACGTCGGCCGCGGGAAGTGTGGCCATTGCGATTGGAATCGGTGCTGGCGTTTCCGCCAGTGGAACCAGCACGCTCAACGTGGTTCAAGGATCCGTCCGTGCCATGGTCGAAGATTCTGACTTGGTTGCTCGCGACGCAATCATCCAGGCCGAAAGCGCCACCCAGATTGAACGGGCGACTGCGGTTGGGGCGTCGTTGTCGGCGGGTGTCGGTGCAGTCAGCGTGGCGATCACGGTCGTTGACAACTCGATCGCGAAAAGCGTTTACGCTGGGATCGAAGGCGAGCGCACTGACCAAGTCACTGCGCTCAATGACATCACCATTGAAGCGACGACCAACGACCGCATCGAAGACGTTGCCGGTGTCACGACCAGTGTCTCGGCGGGACTCGGTGTTGCTGTTGCGGGCGGTGGTTTGGGGATCACGAACAACATCGCCAATTCGGTGGAAGCCAAAATCGACGGTGGTTTGACCGTCACGGCGGGAGGGGATGTGAGCGTCGAAGCGATGGAGACATCTTACGTGGAAGCCACCGCCGCCAACGCCAATCTGGCGTACAGTCCCACGGGAATTGGCGCCGCACTCGGTGTCTCGGTGATCAAAAATGAAATCAGCAGTGCCGTTCGCAGCACCATCGTGGATGCCAATGTCTACGCCGCGAACGTGGACGTGCTGGCAGACACGGATGCGACCATCGAGGAGACATTCAGTGTCGCGATTTCAGCCGGTTCGAGTTATGCGGCGAGCACCAACTTGGCAACGGCCGTGCTGAAAACGCTGACTGCGGTGAGTGTCGATGCGGCAACCATCCAAGCGACGGAAAGCGTGCAGATTGTAGCGGACAGCAAAACCAAGGCTCGCAGCCAAGCGGACGGTGGTGCGCTCAGTCTCGGTGCCGCGGTGGGCATTATGAAATCCCAACTGACGGCAGGGCGGGGCACTGGTGTTGACGAAGTGGCGGCGTTGATTGACTCGGGAACGACGATCACGGCACCCAACGTCACGATTGCTGCGCGTTCGTATGACGATCTGCTTAGTAAAACGATTGCCGCTGGTGGCGGCGTTGTGGCCATCAACGCATCCCTGGCCAAGTTGGACACGGATCAGTCCGTGTCGACGTTGTTGGCCAATGGAGCCACGATCGACGGAGGCAACGTTCGCATGGAAGCGACTGCCAATCAACATGGTGATATCTCCTCGGATTCCTTCACGGTCGGTCTGGGGACCGGGGCGGGCGCGGTGGGAGATCTGAATTTTTGGGGTGACGCCAAGCTGCAAGTTGCGGGCGGTGCCGAGGTCTACGGCGACAAAGTTGTTTTGGAATCAAACAACTCGGTGACCAAGAATGGAATCAATGGAGGCCAGAACTTGCTCAGTGGTTCAGCGGGGTTGGGGGCGGCGGTGATCTTGGCGTCGACGACGAGCATCGGTTCGGGATCGGACCAAACGGGAGCCTACCTGGACATTGCCGATGGGGCCCTGATCGATGTTGCCGGCAGTGCGTCGTCCCCGGGCGTGTTGCAGATTTCTTCGAGCATGTCGACGGACGCTCGTGACCGAGTTCGGATTGAATCTGTGGCGGGTTTCGCCGCAACGACTGGCGTCAGCACGATCCATTCCAACACCGATTCGAATGTCACCATTGGTCAGGCCAAGCTGATCAATCGCAGTGGCGACATTGATATCAACACGTTCAGCGACATTGGATTGTTGCCAAGCAGCAATCTGTTTGTTGCCGCGGCCGGTCATGCGGCCGCAGGTGCGGGAGCGAGTGCCATTTCGTACGTTGACAATTCGATTGAAATCAGCGGTTCCGACATTCGTGGCGGCGAAGTGCGTGTTCAGTCCGGACGCAACTCCGACCAAGTGCCCAACCTGCTCAGCAATTCTGCGAATATCGAAGTCACGACCATTTCGCTTGGACCTTCCGTGGCGATTGGTGTTCCAGTTTCGGAAATGCACTTCACCAATGACGTGACCATCCATGAGAGCGCCAATGTCGCTGGTTTTCAAGACGTCATTTTGCTGTCCGAACGCAGTGAAGATATCCCTGCCCGCGCCGAAACGGACGGCACTGTCATTTCGCTTTCGGGCGTTCCTTATGGGTACAGCGTCTCGGACGCTGGGGAAGAGACCAGTGGAACGTCTCGTGTGAACGTGGCGTCTGGTTCCAGCGTGATCGCGGGTCTCTACAACCAAACGGCTGTGTTGGTGCGAAGCGTCAGTCTCGATGAGCTGGATGTCAGTCGATTGGCTCTGACGGATCCGAGTTTGGCAGGGTCCAGCAGCGATCCTGGGCTCTTTAAAACGGCTGACTACACGTGGTTGAAAAATCAAAGTGCTGGCGGAGTGGAGTTGGACACCGATGTTCCGTACCACTTTTCGCCGCTGAACATCGCTGGCATTCCGGTCGATTTGACCTATGGAACCTATGTGGAAGTTGCCAGCGACCACAGTGCGGGTGGAACGCAGGGAAGCACCTATCAGTTCAAACCGTCGGGCGACCGAGATCAAACACACTCGGTCGTGATGCAGAACGAGGACTACACGGATTCCTCACGTTGGACACTGGTCGCCGGAAGTGTTGATTCGGATGCGGATGACACAATCGTTTATCAAAGCGATTTTACGAAGGCATTCGAAAGCAATCTGAACAACAAATTCTATGTCGTGAAGAATCCCAATCTTCCCAGTCCAACCATTGCGTATCGGGACGTCGGGAACTTACTGGTGCAGCAACGGGAGACGATTTTGGGTTGGATGGGAGCTCACTCCAACAACAAAGAAGCCCTCGCCCGCTATCAGGTGCAGTTGGATGAAATCGATCGCACGATGAGTGACTTGGGACTGACCGAGACGATCGAAATCGATGGCAACACGATCACGGTGGCTCGGCAAGATCTTGATGCGTTCTTCGTTGAAATTCCTGATCTGATTGCTGCGCCGGGTTCCATCTTCATCGAAGGGGACTCAAGTGAGGTTTCGCTTGATGGGGAATTGAATGCGCGTGCGGGAGCCAACATCACCGTCCACAACATGACGCCCTTCATTCCAATCGTGAATGACGTCGAAATCCGTGACAATCGGCGTGTGGCGGTGGTGGATGGTGAGTTGACACAGTTCACGCCGGGGAATGTGTTTGTCAATTGGGCGCAGCGGGCTGGCGGTAACAACAGCAGTTCCCAGGGCGACGCATCGGTCAACATCACTTCGGATGCACTTCCCAACAGTCAGTTCTCGCAGTACGGGTTGTCGGCGTCGCCGTCCAGCGCGCCGCAAGACCTGTACATCAATGGCGACGTGATCAATGAAAATGGAAGCATCACGATTTCCAATCCCGATGGAAGTGTCAGTGTCAGCGGTCAAATCCGTGGGGCGACGGTCACGATCAACGCCGGGCGTGATTTCAACCTGAACGCGCCTGACTGGCTGCACGTGAACCGTGATCCGCGTCAATACGTCAACTATCAATATCTCCGCAGCCAAGTGTTCAATGACGAAGGCAACACGACATTGCAGGAATATGACAACGCCTCCGGCGTCAGTGTTCAAGACGCTGTGTATGTGAGGGTCGGGGGAACGGGGATTTGGATTCCAACCGGCGCAACAGTGAATCTCGAAGAGTCGATTGAAGATGATCTTTCAGAAATTGTTGCTCAAGGAACCATCTCGGTCACGGCACGCTATCTCAATGTCAACGGGTTGATTCAGTCCGGCGTTCAAACCGTCCGGGTTTCCATTGACGAAAATTTCCGGCCTTCGGGGACAACGACCTCATTGGTAGATGCCAACGGCACGCCTTTGCAAGGAGTGAGTTTTGATCTGGCGGGGCAACCTTCGATTCCGGTCAGTGGCTACTTTGACGCTGAAAAGAAAGCGATCGTGATCGATGAGCTGGAACCTGCCGGTGGGCGAATCACTTTGGCGGGGCAGATCTTCTCGACGGGCAATGGTCGTTTGGTGGCTGCCTATGGTGTGGCAAACGTCGACATTGACAACACCAGTGAATACCCGGTCATCATCAGCGGCATTGATACCACGACGAATCGCGAAGGCATCATCACGGTGGTCGATACCGTGGCGGTCACCAAGACGGTTTACACACGCACATCCAGTGGAGTGCAAGAAAAGTTCTATGTGGAGAACACCGATGACGGCGATGCCAATCGCATCTCCTACACGGAAGCCGATACGGAAACGGACGATGAGTATCACCCTGGCGCGGGGAATCAAACCGACGCGGAGGATGGTGATGGGCAGTTGCACTATGTTTGGGTGGAAGGTCAGGAAAAGACCAAGGTCGAAGTCAAGAAATTTGAAAAGAAGAGCTTCAACCTGTTCGGTGACAATGGGCTCGCCGACGCGCTGGTCAAGGACAATTCCTACAAATGGAAGTCGGTGAATTACCGTGACTCTCAGCCGATCCTGGAATCGGAGTTCCTCTATCGCTTGGACGCTAGTGCATCGAGTGAGGGGTTGGATTACCTCGGAGATTCGCCGGAGGTCAATCCTGAATATAGCATTCGCTATCATCAGGCGAATGACACCGATGTGGAGTTGGACACAGGCGATATCATTGAACTGGTCAACGATTTTCCGGCCGCGCGTGGTGCCGGCGGTCATTTCTATCGATACACCGGAACTGCAACGCTGACGGTCGTGCTCAGCGATGCGGACTACACCGACACGGATCGTTGGCAGGACCTGGGTAGTTCGGGGCAGACCGCGCGCTATCGCAGCGATTTTGAAAACTATAGCTATCGGATCAAACAATGGTCCAGCGGCGGTGGTTGGTTGCGCAAAAAGACGCAGCACACTGAGATCACAATCACTCAAGGGATCACGGACTACTACACGCACACGCTTCGTGCGGACTATCCGATTTCAATTGAGTTCGTTGGACATGACACCGGAGTGTCAACGGTCGACGTGGATAGCAAGAAGGGCATTCTGATCAACGGAGACATTTCCGTTCCAGCCAACAGTTCAGTCAACTTCGATTCCAGTGCCGGGGACGTCAACGCGTCTGGAACAGCTGGTTTTTATGGTGTTACCCCAGCCCTGGTGGTTTCTGGTGACATCAACATCAATGTTGAAACGGGCAATGAGCCGATCAACATCACCGCGGGCGGAACCGTGACGATTGATGGGATCACGAACAACACCAGTGCTGCTCCTGCAGTCGCTGCGATGTCGGCGATGTTCTTCGGTCCCATGTTGGCATCCGTTGAATCTCCTTCCATCATTGAAGTGGAGCAAATTGACGCCGATGGGGACGTCTTCATCAATGCCGGCGATGGAATTGTTGCTGTCGATGCGAATTCGTTCATTCGCGGCAATCGGATTGAGCTTTCGACACGGCGGGGATCCATTGGAACGGCGTTGTTGCCAATCAAAGTGGACAGTGCCTACAACGCCGCGGGCGGTTTGTCTGCCTACGCGCCCGGCGACATTTATGTCACCGAAACCGCTGGCAATCTGAATCTGCTGGCCCCACTCAACTATTCCAGCGTCTCGGACGAACTGGACACCACTTCCATCGATGTGGCGGTGCACTCGGTGACAGGCGATGTGTACCTCACAACCATCGATGGTGACATCATCGATGGCACGCAGGAAAGCACGTCCGCGCCGACTTCTGAAGAAGTGGAAGAGCTGAATCAGCAGCTTGGGTTGTATGGCGAAGAGGCGACGCGGGCGGCGGAAACTTCGATGCGCAGCGAAGAGTCCGTCGCGACGAAGAAGTATCACGACTACTGGAACGAAGTCCGCAACGCGACGCGTGATTCCGTGACAAGCACATTGGCACTGGATGAGATCAATTTCACCAGTGACACCATCGCGACCACCTCGGCTCATGGTTTGGTTGGTGGTGAAGAACTGTTCCTGACGGCTGGTCAAATCGGTTTGGCGGAAGATTTTCGCTACTTCGTCGTCAAGGTCAGTTCGACGGAGTTTCAATTGCTGACCGATCAGCGTGACGCTGCTTTCGCGTCTCAAGACACGGATCGTCTGGCGGATGTCACGCCCGTGGATTTGGTCGCCGGGTTCGACTTTAGTCTGGCAGCCGTTGAGGTGCAGCGATTCACCTACACCGTCGATGATTCCACGCCAGGTGAAGACACGATGGATCTGAGCGAGACGCTGCGGAGCGGATCGTATGACCCTGATTATGCGTTCTTGTATACCTCCGTCGAACGCCAAGCTCGGATCGACCAACGGGTCCAGCAGGCGTCGTCGTTGGCTAGCCCCATCTCGGAGAACCTACGACGTTACCTGTATCCCGAAACCTTCTCGGTGAATCCTGAGCCGGCTGATACGCAAGAAAGGCTGAACATCATTGGAAGTGATGTGACGCTGATCGCGGGTGACACAAATACAGAGGTCAACCCTCCCAGCGGACGCATCGGTTCCATCGGCGAACGATTGACGATCGACATGGAATCGGGGTTGGATGGATTGTCACCCACTCAGCAAGCGACGCTTTCGCAGGCAACGGTGAACGACGTGCTGGGGATTCACTACGCGACGTACCGTTATGTGGGTGTGGACGCCGAAGCCGCGTTCAATTTTCAAACGACCGATTTGTCGGACACGTCGCTATGGACGCGTGTTTCGGCTGATTTCAACACCACCGACGACACAGCAAGCTTCGCGATCACGACCGGGCAATCCGTGTTGGTGGAATACGACGCGGATCAATTCGGATGGTTTGAATACGTCGGAAGCAACGAAACGATCACGTTGTCGGCTCAAGACTTTTCCGACGGGTCGCGATGGTTGGAAATCACCGTGGATCATGACACGAAGGACACGGTCGATCCATCCGGCAACGGTTCCCATGACCGGACGGTCGACTTGCAGTCCGGACAATTGGTTGCGGACACCACGACGCCAAGCCGCGTGGCGATTCAAGTGGTCGAGGACGTGAACATTCGCGTGACGGGAACCTTGCAAGGAACCGCCAAGGATGACATCGCCATTCGCAGCGAAGGGGCCTTGGCGGTCAAGAGATTGGTGACTCCTGGTGAAGCACGTTTGATTTCGACGGGTGTGCTCTCGGATGCCGCCGCGACGGGCGCGAGTGCGGAAGCGGCAATCGTCGCTCTCGCGGGAGCTCATTTGGAAGGGACCGTGGTTCAGGGAGCGTCCAATGGAACACCGTTCCGGATCATGATCCATGCGGACGCGCCGTTGACGGGGGCCGCCACAGGCGACTTCCGCGTGCAGCAGTTCGGCGGCACTGTTGACCTGGGCGGAACGCAAACGATTGATGACTTGAACGTTCTGCGTTTGTCCTCGGGTGGGACTTTGGCGTTGGATGTCACCGCCGGCAACTTGACGGTCGGGCGTTTGCAGTCATCGACGAGCATTGAGCTTCATGCCTCCGCGAATATCGTGGACGGTTTGTCCGGATCGGCAGCAGAAGATTGGAACTTGAACGCGCCCGCTCTGCGAATTGATGCGGGTGGTTCGGTCGGGACTTTGGCCAACCCGATGGACTTGCTGTCCGTCGGTCCAGTCAGTGGCACGATCGAAGGCGATTTGTTTGCCAAGAGCCAAACAGGCACGTCGGTTGGCGAGTGGACTGTCAACGGAACAACAGTCAATTTTGATGTCCAAGGCGGTTTGTCGTTGGAGCGATTCTTCGCGAACAACGCCACCGTCACCATCAACACGACGGACGACATTGTTGATGGTCGCGAAACAACGACGGATGGATCCGTGGATGCATTCACGAATTTGTCCGCCCAAGATCTGCGACTGAACGCCATCAGTGAAACCGGCGATCAGGCGCGGATTGGTACCGCACTGAATCCTTTGGAAATCAATGTTGGGGCGTCGGACAGCGGCACTGGAACTCTGACCGTGAAGGCTGACTTGTCGGTTTGGTTGGCGGAAACCAGTGCGGACATGTTGCTTGGGAATGTGGACTCTTGGCGGGGCGATGTGACCTTGTTCGCCGATCGCAGCATCTTGGATGTGTCGCCGGATGAGGAGACTCTGGTCGTCGGTCGGCATGTCGTGTTGCGTGCTGGCTTGGGACAGCAACCGGCGTCGATCGGGACGGCTAGCAATCCGTTGGAAATCAACACCGGCAGCAGCGTGGGGGATGGTGCGGATCTGTCTTCCGGGAACCCGATTCGCGGAGCATCGGTGCCCGTTGGCCGTTTGTCAGCCGTGGCACCTGGTGCCATCGAGATCATTGAAACGGAAGGCAGTGTGACGGTTGACGAAATCGGATCCAACGCCGATGGCCGCATTCGCATCAGCCTGCCTGACACGTTGGCGGGAACCGAGGACTTGATCATTGACGCGACCTCCGTGATCACCAACAGTTCTGGGACCACGGTCCTGCGAGTCGGCGACAATGTGCAGGTGTTGGCGGGAGCGACCGTTTCAGCGTCGGTGGAAATGCAGTTTGAACTGGATTGGGGCAACGCTGACCCAGACGTCGGTGCCACATTCACGCTTTCCCAGGACATCCTTGCTCCGATCACTCGCGTGTTAGGCGAAGCCGATCGCGACACGATGCTGTTGAGCAATCTTGCCAGCGGTCACTACTTCTTGGACGGTGCGGGCGCCACCGACTTGACCGAGATTGATCTCGATGGGATTGGCGATGAACGTGTCACGATCACTGACACCGGGGCGGCCGATGACGGCGTCGACCAAGTCACGGTGCTTGGCACGACGGCGGACGATCTGTTTCTGATTCGCAAGCACTTCTTGGCTCGATTGCAAACCGCGGTGGAGCCTGAGGGTGAAGACGGCTTGGCCGATACCTTGGAACGCATCGACTATGACGCGACGCTGAACGGTGGAATCCTGATTCGATCTGGCAACGGCAATGACCAATTCCTGACCGATGATTCTTCCACGCCGATCACGATTGAATCGGGCGATGGCGATGATGTTTTCCAGATCGGTCAAGTGTATTCGACTGATCCGAATCCCACGGGATCGGCTGATGGAGTCACGCAGACTTATGCCAGTGGCGTGGCGGTTGGCGATGAAATTCAAACCACCCAGATCACAGAAGGCTACCTGAGTGCGGGGATCCACTCGCCGTTGACCATCCGTGCTGGCGAAGGATCGGATTCGTTTCATGTGTTCGCGAACGCGGCCAGTTTGACGATCGATGGCCAAGCCGGCGACGACTCCTTCCAGCTCCGCAGCTTTGTCAAGGCCGTCGACGATACCGCCTCGGACAACTACGTGGTTCATCGTCCGATGCAATTGAGCGGCGGAGCCGGATCGGACTACGTCACCGTTGTCGGATCGCATGCGGATGACAACCTGCGTTTGACGCCAGCTTCGATTGACGGTGGCGGTCTGACCACGGTCCTCGACGGCAGCCAAGAATTGGTGACCGTTAGCACTTTGGCGGGCGACGATCACGTGTTTGTCGAAGGCACCGCGGCAGGCGTGGGCTATCGCGTCGAAGGCAATTCGGGCAGCGACGAGTTCACGCTGGGCGGCGACGTGACCGAACGGATCATCTCGGCAGCAGGGCCTGGCCAGGCGGCGACGATCCAGCACACGGTCGATGCCATCAGCGATCCGGCTTATGATGGTTTGTTGGTCCCGGCGATGTCGGCCAACGTGATTGATGCACGCAGTCGCCTCGGGGTGGCAGGAGATGTGGTCGTGATTCGTCAGACCGATGGCGAAACACGTGTGGCCGAGCAAGTTGCCGGTTACGCAGCAACCGACCAATACAGCGTCGCGATGGCGGTGGACCGTGCTAGCTACACAGGGCACATGGCTCATCTGACGTTGTCAGGTTTGGGGACGGGGTTGGAGCTGTCAGTTGATGGAGGCTTGACTTGGGCATCCGCTGCGACGATCGCCTTTGATCCGTCCAGCAACGCCACTTGGTACGAGGCCAGAACCGTCCAGTTGCGAGCCATTGGGGACACCGTTGCCTCCGGCGACCTTGTCTCAGGGATCCAACACAGCCTTGTCTCCACACACGCGGGTTTGGATGGAGCCTTCGTTCCTGGTGTGGATGTGCAGGTGGTGGATGACGATCAGGCCGGGCTCATCATCGAGCGCGCTCCTGGTCAAGATTTGCTGATCGAAGGACGCAGCGATTCGCTTGACCCGACCGAAAACGGAAACGCTTCAGCCAGCTACAGCGTCCGTCTCAATCGAGCGCCCACGTCGAACGTCACAGTCACGCTCACGCACGACGCGCAAGTCAGCTTGTCACAAACGACTCTGACCTTCACCCCTGCCAACTGGGATCAAGTTCAAGCCGTCACGGTGTCAGCGGTCAACGATGTTGCTTTGGAAAGCGAAATGTCCAGCATCGTGGGGCATACGCTCAGCAGTGCCGACGTGGACTTTCAGTCTGCTCAGCCAATGCAGTTGAGCTTCACGGTGGTCGACGACGACACGCCGCAGGTGGTTATGCAGGCGAGTGTTACCGGCAATGCGGTGTTTGCAGGGATTGGAGGTGCCGGAGCCTTCGAGGATACCTACACGGTTCGTTTGAGCCAGCAGCCCACGGGCACCGTCGAAGTCGGCTTGAAGACCGATGGTGCGACCTCGTTCTCGGGTGGTCGCGTGATGTCAGCAGGCGGTGACCATGCGACGCCCTATGTGGTTTTTGATGCATCGAATTGGAATCAGCCGGTGACGATCACGCTGTCAGCGGTGGCTGAGTTCACGACCTCGGAAGACATTTCTGTTTCGTCACACCAAGTGGCTGGTTTTGATGGACCGCTTCAGATCGATGCGTCGGCGGTCGCGGACACGGGCCTGATCAGCTTCACCGAAGCAGTGATGTTGCCAGCGGAACAGACGCAGGCCGCTTCGCCGGTTGCCGACACAGCGGATGAAAGTCAGCAGACCGATCGGATCGAAGTCTTCCAAGACGGTAGCCAAGCGGATGACTCTCTGTGGCTGACCGCCAGCCAAATGACTGGCTTGGGAATGACCAGCGACAGCCTGAGCGTTCCGGGCCAAGGGAGCGATCCGGCGATCAGTTTCAACGCCGGTGTGGCGTACGCTGGTGCTGAGATTTTGGAGACCTTCTTGGGGTCAGGAAATGACTCGATTCAAATCGCGGGCACCGCTGTGGGAGCGATCACCGTGATCCATGGTGGCGGCAACCGGGAAATCTCCCCGGGCGTGATGGGCGGCGATCACTTTGTTGTCACCGGCGGTGGCGTCGATGGTGATTTGGATGCTGAAACCGACCAGGATGCACCGTTGATCTTGTTGGGTGACACGTTTCAAGATGGTCGTGATTTCGCCGGGCAAACCGGCAACACCGCGGGACTGGCTTTGCGTTACGACCATGATGGGAACGATGTTTTCGACATCACTTCGAGCCAAGGCGTGACTGCCTATGGTGGCGGTGCAAATGACACGATCCGTGGCGGTAGCGGCAATGATTTGTTGTTGGGCGGTGGTGGCCAAGACAGCATCGAAGGACGCGATGGTCATGATCAACTGTTTGGCGATTCCGCAATCAACGCGGACCTTCGCACCCGCTTCGATCTTGCCACGGATGTTCTGACCATCACGACCGTCACGGATGTGGCGAACACCGCGCCCAATCGCGACTTGCTGGGCGGGCACGACGATGATCTGTTGGGTGGCGCTGGCAACGACCTTCTGTTTGGTGATCATGGCAGCGTCACGCTGGCTGTGATTCGTCCGTTCGATGATGGCGGCAATGCTGATCCGGCCGACGATGTGGCGGCTTCCACTCGCCTGCGTTTACTGACGAATCGCGCGGTGCTCAGTGCGGTCACGGTCGAGGATTCGATCGGCGGTTCCGACACGTTGTCGGGTGACGACGGCAACGACCGCGTCTTTGGCGGTTTCGGGTCTGACTTTGTGAACTTTGACCGCAATGGAGTTTCGCTGACGCCAGAATCGGGCAATGACATTCTGATCGGTGACGGCGGACGACTGACGTTCTCACACACTGACAACGTTGTTGAGACCGATGGTTTTGGAATCCTCACGCAAGCGAGCACCGAAGCGAGTGGCGTCGGTGCAGCGGACTTGATGACGGCCGGAGTTGGCCGGATGGTGATCCTTGGCGGTGCAGGAGCCGACCAGTTGTTGGCAGGAGCCGACAGCCTGGAAGACGTCATCATCGGTGACGAAGGTTCTGCGTTGTTCGACGACCAAACGGGCGTGCTGACGAGCGTTCAATCGACCAACTATTCGATCGGCAGCGATGATGTGATCACCGCTGGCAATGCACGCAATGTGCTGGTTGGCGGTGCGGGTGCCGATACGATCACCGGCGGCAGTTCGCTCGATGGCGATATCATCATTGGCGACAATGGTCAGGCGTTGTTCACCGCGGGGGTTCTCACCTCGATCGCATCATTGGAACCCAGCGTCGGCGGTGTCGACACGATCATCGCTGCGGCAGGACCGGATGTGGTCCTGGGCGGAGCGGAAGGTGACCAGATCAACGCGGGCAGTGATGCCGACGGTGACGTTTCAATCGATGTCGTGTTGGGCGACAACGGCCAAGCGACGTTCACCACCTCGGGCGTGTTGATTGAAATTGAAACCACGGCCCCGGGCATCGGTGGCGCGGACACGATCTCGACTGGTCAGGGCAGTGACATCATCCTCGGCGGAGCGGACGCGGATCAGATCACCGGTGGTTTGGCGGGTGAGACTGGCAACGATGACGATGTGATTCTGGGGGATGAAGGTGCAGCGTACTTCGACGCCATCACCGCACTTGCCACACGCGTTGTTTCGACTTCGCCGTCGATCGGTGGCAACGATGTCATCGACGCGGGCGATGGACGCAACATTCTGTTGGGTGGCCAAGCAGATGACACGATCACTGGCGGCAGCAGCTTGTCAGGCGATGTGATCTTGGGTGACTCAGGGGAAGCCTTGTTCACCGCGGGCGTTCTCACCTCGATCGTTTCATTGGAACCCAGCGTCGGCGGTGTCGACACGATCGTTGCTGCGGCAGGGCCGGACGTGGTTCTGGGTGGAGCGGAAGGCGACCAGATCAACGCGGGCAGCGATGCGGACGGCGACGTCTCGATCGATGTCGTGTTGGGTGACAACGGCCAAGCGACGTTCACGACGACTGGCGTGTTGATCGAGATCGAAACCACGGCCCCGGGCATCGGTGGCGCGGACACGATTTCGACTGGCCAAGGCAGTGACATCGTCCTCGGCGGAGCGGATGCGGATCAGATCATCGGCGGCGTGGCCGGTGAGATCGGCAACGATGACGATGTGATTCTGGGCGATGAAGGTGCGGCGTACTTCGACGCCATCACCGCACTTGCCACACGCGTTGTTTCGACTTCGCCATCGATCGGTGACAACGATGTCATCGACGCGGGCGATGGACGCAACATTCTGTTGGGTGGCCAAGCGGATGACACGATCACTGGCGGCAGCAGCTTGTCAGGCGATGTGATCTTGGGTGACTCAGGGGAAGCCTTGTTCACCGCGGGCGTTCTCACCTCGATCGTTTCATTGGAACCCAGCGTCGGCGGTGTCGACACGATCGTTGCTGCGGCAGGACCGGACGTGGTCCTGGGCGGAGCGGAAGGCGACCAGATCAACGCGGGCAGCGATGCGGACGGCGACGTTTCGATCGATGTCGTGTTGGGCGACAACGGCCAAGCGACGTTCACCACAGCGGGTGTGCTGATCGAAATTGAAACCACGGCCCCGGGCATCGGTGGTGCGGACACGATCTCGACTGGCCAAGGCAGTGACATCATCCTCGGCGGAGCGGACGCGGACCAGATCATCGGCGGCGTGGCCGGTGAGATCGGTAACGACGACGACGTGATTCTGGGCGATGAAGGTGCAGCTTACTTCGACGCCATCACCGCACTTGCCACACGCGTTGTTTCGACTTCGCCGTCGATCGGTGGCAATGATGTCATCGACGCGGGCGATGGACGCAACATTCTGTTGGGCGGCCAAGCGGATGACACGATCACCGGCGGCAGCAGCTTGTCAGGCGATGTGATCTTGGGTGACTCAGGGGAAGCCTTGTTCACCGCGGGCGTTCTCACCTCGATCGTTTCACTGGAACCCAGCGTCGGCGGTGTCGACACGATCGTTGCTGCGGCAGGACCGGACGTGGTCCTGGGTGGAGCGGAAGGCGACCAGATCAACGCGGGCAGCGATGCGGACGGCGACGTTTCGATCGATGTTGTGTTGGGCGACAACGGCCAAGCGACGTTCACGACGACTGGCGTGTTGATCGAGATCGAAACCACGGCCCCGGGCATTGGTGGCGCGGACACGATTTCGACTGGCCAAGGCAGTGACATCGTCCTCGGCGGAGCGGATTCGGATCAGATCATCGGCGGCGTGGCCGGTGAGATCGGCAACGACGACGACGTGATTCTGGGCGATGAAGGTGCAGCGTACTTCGACGCCATCACCGCACTTGCCACTCGCGTTGTTTCGACTTCGCCATCGATCGGTGGCAACGATGTCATCGACGCGGGCGATGGACGCAACATTCTGTTGGGTGGCCAAGCGGATGACACGATCACTGGCGGCAACAGTTTGTCAGGCGATGTGATCCTGGGTGACTCAGGGGAAGCCTTGTTCACGTCTGGTGTGTTGACCACGATCACGACCATTGCTTCCGATCAGGGCGGGGCCGATATCATTGATGCTGCCAACGGGCCGGACATTGTTCTTGGCGGTGGCGGAAACGATTCCGTCAACGCCGGAACCGATGCTGCGGCGGATGTCGTGATCGGTGATAGCGGCGTGGCTCACTTCACGAATGATGGGCGATTGACCGACCTGACGACGATCGATCCAACTCTTGGTGGCGACGATGATATTTTCGTCGGTCCTGGTCCGGATGTGGTTTTGGGCGGGGCCGGTTCGGATGCGGTCGACGTGGACCGAAACACAGGCGTCCAAAGTGTGGGCGACGCTGACCGAGACATCGTCCTGGGTGACAACGGCAACGCGTTGTTTTACACAGATGGTGGTGGGCAAGTCCTGACGCAGATTCAGACTTCGGATCCGGCTGTCGGCGATGATGACTTCATCAGCACGGGTGCTGGTGCGGACATTGTCTTTGGCGGTGCGGCGGACGACTTCATCGACGCTGGCAATGACGCCAACGGAGACGCTTCGCCGGACATCGCTCTGGGCGATAACGGGATTGCGACGTTCAACGATGCTGGGCAATTGCTGGTTGTTCGCACGACATCTCCAGCGATTGGTGGCAACGACACGATCTCCACCGGCGGGGAGAATGACATTTTGCTGGGCGGAGCGGCGGACGACGTGGCCGATGGCGGTGCGGGACGTGACGTGTTGCTGGGCGACAACGGTGTGGTCGATTTTGTGATCGCGGACGAAGACCCGACCACGGTCGACAACATCATCACGTCGGATCCGACGATTGGTGGCAATGACACGCTGCACGGTGGGGCTGGCAACGACATCATTGTCGGGGGCACAGCCGACGACACGGTGTACGGTGGCGAGGGGCATGACATCATCTTGGGTGACCACGGCGAAGTGGACTACACCTTGCCGGTGGATGAGCAGGTCATCAGCCGCTTCATCAGTAACGCGGACGGAGGTGGTGCGGACACGATCTACGGCGAAGACGGCGATGACTTTGTCTGGGCAGGGCAGGGTGATGACACTGTGTATGGCGGCGACGGCCAGGATGATCTTCTGGGTGGGCACAACGTTCCGTTCGGCGACGATGGCGACGATTTGTTGTCTGGTGATGCGGGCGAGGATGTCATCCTGGGTGACAACGGGATCGTTCGTCGCGAACTGTTGAGTGAGCAGTTGGGGACGTGGACCACTTATCTGGCACCTTTTGATTCAATCGTGATTCGCGAAGTGGTTCCGTTTGACGATCAGGACAAGATCGGCGGCGATGACACGCTGTTGGGTGGTGACGGGCAAGACATCGCCATCGGTCAGCGGGGCAACGACACGATTCGTGGTGGCGAAGGCAGCGACGAAATCACGGGTGGCTTGGGCGCTGACCAGATCTACGGCGATGAGGGGCAAGACTTTATCCTGGCAGATGCAGGGAAGATCTTGCGTGACTTCGTTGCCGATGGATCTCCACAACTGAATTCGGATGGCGTTTGGCATCGTGATCTGATCACGGAAGAAATTGGAACGATCACAGGCATCTTGGAAATGGATCCAACGCAGGTCGGCCTCGATCCTGAGTTGGCTGAGCAACTGTTGGCGGCGGATCAAATCGTGTTGGCCAACGTGGTGCTTCCCAATGGATTGCAACATCGCAACGCAACGACAGGGCAAGTCGTCAATGCAGTGATCTTGATTGACCTGGAACCAAGCGATGACGACTTTGTGGATGGTGGCGACGATCGCGACATCATCCTTGGGCAGCGAGGCGACGATGACTTGCGTGGCGGCGCTGGCGATGACACCATCGTCGGCGACGGAGCCATCAATGCCGTTCCAGTCGAAACGGACATGCCTCAGATTGCTGCGTCGACGCGTTTGATCGGGATTCTGTCCGGTGCGGACCTTTCAAACTACCAAGTGCAATTGGACGTGCTGGGCAACGTGATCGTCCCCGAGTTGCTGGCTCAACCTGGCGACTTGGTTGCTCAAGAACCGGTGTGGCAGCGTTTTGCTGGGGTCAACTCGGAGCTGGCCCAGATCGCGGCGGAAGATTGGCTGACAACTTCCGGGGGGCTGGAACTGATTCCTGCGATTGCCTTGACCCCGACCGTGATCGGCCACGCGGATCAATTGGCAGGGAACGATCGTTTGGACGGCGATGGTGGCGATGACCTTCTCATTGGCGACAATTGGTACGTGGAGACTCCCGTTCGCACTGGGTTCGATCCGATTGCGGATGCCCAGCAGGCAGCAGCCGACAGTTTTGTGGGCGTGATGCATTCCTTGGAAGACCTGGCATTGGATGTCGATGTTGTCCGGTACAAAGTTCACGGGCAATCGCTGCCCATGCGGAACATCGAGATCGGCAACGACACGATCAACGCTGGCGATGGGAACGACACGGTCTTTGGCGACGATGCGCAATACGACCTTGTTTCAACCGCAGTGCTGCCCGGTAGCGAAGCCATCCCAGAACGGGCTGCTGAGCTGCTGAAGTACTATGGTCGCATTGAAATCCTTGGCTCCGATGCAACGCACCTCGTTTCGGTGGCGCACGTTGGCGTGATTGACACGTTGTTGGAGGATGCGTCCGTCCAACGGCCTGGTCTGCCAAGTCTCAGTGCCAGCGACGTGGAGTTCCTGAGATACCACACGTTGGTTCTGGGGGAGGATGAGATTTCAGGCGGTGCCGGCGACGACACGCTGGTCGGAGGCGACGGTTGGTGGGTCGCCCCCTTGGTGACGGGCGCAACAGGGGACTTGCCCAACTCGGTCAGCCCCACGGGGATCTCCGGAGAGCCATTGGCGCAATTGCGTGTTGCCTTGGATGACCAGTATGAACAGCAGAAGGATGCTCTGGCGCAACGACGTGCGCTACGAACATTCAATGTGGCGACGGAACTGGAACATCGTGATTCGGTCAGCAAGATTGCGTACGTTCCGGCACTGGACCGGGAGCTCGACAACGATGATATCAACGCCGGGGCGGGCGCCGACATCCTGATCGGTGACCGCGGCGTGATTGCCATGCCATTGGTTCTGAACACGCCGGCCAACGCGACGGAACTGCAAGCCCTCGACATTCACGTTGAACGGGTGATGGACCAGATTTCTCGCAATGCGCGTGATCGATCCCCGTTCCACTTTGAAGACTATGTCGGGCGCGAACGCCAATTGCTGGAAGCAGGAGCGGCATTGGGACCAGGAGATCGCCAAGGTCAGATTTATGCCAAGTGGAAGATTGGCGAGGATGACCTGGAAGGGGAAGCGGGCAACGATGTCGTGATGGGTGACAACGGAGTGTCGATCACCACCTTGGGTGTCGATGACACGAGTGCTCCGATCCCGTTGACACGGACGACCTTCGAAGCCGGTTACATGGACGATTCGATGGAGGCGTTTGTGAAATCGCCAGCATTGAAACGTGTTCAAATGGATCTGTACGGAGACCACATCAGTGGCGGCGACGGGAATGACGAACTGCTGGGCAGCTTCGGAGAAGACTTGCTCGATGGGGACGAAGGCGACGATGTTCTACGCGGCGGCAGTGAGTCTGACCGATTGCAACGCAGCAGCGTTGGCGATTCGTTGCACAATGACGGGGGCGATTATCTGCGTTTCGAAATCGCTGACCAGATTGGCGATCAAACGTTCAACACGCTGTCCGCGCCTGCTCTGAAATGGATGGTCGATGTTGCTCAAGGCAGCGGACTGCCTGCGAGCGGCGGAGCGGATGGCGGATCAGGCGGAGAGTCTGGGGGCGGTGGGGAAACCGTCGAACCGGACACGCGTCTCGTCAGTGTGCAAGGCGATGGCGTTGCCGCCGTTGGCCAGCCGACGACGTTCACTGCCGTCGTCGAGGATTTGCCCGAAGACGCGGTTGCGATCTTTGCTTGGACGGTTCTCAATTCGACTGGAGCGACGATCGACGGTGGCACGGGTGCCACCTTCACCTTCACCCCTCAATCGAATTCCGTCTTCACGATTCAGGTGCGTACGACGGACAATGCCAATGGTGCCGGCGCCGCAGAGGTGATCTTGCAGGCTGACTCATTGATCAGCCAAGTGGATCCAACCGATCCCGGGAAATCGATTGTCACCATTGGCGGCACTGCCGATTCGGACAACATTCGTCTGTTCGGCATCTCTGGCCAACCCGATGCCATTGAAGTTCGGGTCTACGATCCAACCGCGCGACGCTGGGACACCCAGACCTACACGAATGTCAGCCGCGTGGTGGTTTATGGTGGGGCCGGCGATGACGACATCACCGCGGAGCGTGGTCTAAGTGTTCCTGTCAGTTTGTTTGGCGGTGAAGGCGACGACAAACTGCGAGGTGGTGACGGCAGCGATTTGATCGTCGGTGGAGCAGGCGAAGACCGGATCTACGGCGGCGATGGACGCGACATTCTGATTGGCGGTTTTGGTGCCGATCGATTGGACGGTGACGGTGGAGAAGACTTGCTGATCGCGGACCATGTTCCGCTGCTCTCGGGAAGCCTGGACGCCGATCGCTTGATCCAAGCCTGGATCGATTCCGATCAAGACGTGGAAGACCGCGTGGAGACCATTGTCGCTGAACTTGCCGACAACTTGATTTCCGACGGTGCTCGCGATTCCTTGAATGGTGGCGTTGATTCGGACGCTTACTTTGCTCAGCTGTCGGATCGAACTCGGGTTGCTCGAGACGACTTTTCGCATCTCTATCGGGCTGGCTAAGCAGGTGTCTTCGGGTATGTGAGCCGTTTGGCGCTCGCCACGGTTCCCACGAACAACCGGGGCGAACGCCCAAACGGCTCACAGGATGAAACCCAAGCATTCCTGCCGACCTGCTCAGCACGATCGGGCCGGTGGTCGGTGATGGTTGACGTATTCTCGGCGGAGGATCGTCGCCAAACGGGCCTGTCGGGCTTGGTTTTTCGCGGTTTTGACACGCATTCGTTTGCTCTTCCATCAACGCGGTGTGCGCTACACCCGAGCGTGAATCAGGTAAACTGCTACCCATGAGCAACGCACCCGCTTCGTCGACGACCGATCCTACGCCCGCTGCCAGCACCCCGGCCGATGCCAAGCGGCAAGCGTCCGGGCCGTTGTTGACCCCTGCCTTGTTGGGTCGACTGGAACGGTTGGAGCTGGTTTCTCGGAAGATCTTTCGAGGGCGGATGAAAGGCGAACGCATCAGTCGCCGGAAAGGTCAGAGCGTTGAGTTCGCGGACTTTCGAAATTACGTGCCGGGCGACGACCTTCGATTGATCGATTGGAATTTGTACGCTCGCTTGGATCAGCTGTTTCTGAAGCTGTTCCAGGAAGAAGAGGACCTGCACTTTCATGCGTTGGTCGACACCAGCGCGTCGATGAATTTTGGCACGCCAAACAAACTGCATGTCGCCAAGCAACTCGCCGCCGCGCTCGGGTATGTCGGGCTTTGTCATGGTGACCGGGTTTGTGTTCGAGCCATGGGGCAATCCGGTCACAATGCTCCCGTGCTTCGGTCACGTGGTTCGTTTTGGAAAATGTTGAACTACTTGGACGGTTTGTCGGGAGGCGAAAATGTTTCACTGCATGACGGCGTCAAGGACTTTGTGACGCGAGGTGGCGGCAGCGGCGTGGTCGTGCTGATCACGGACATGATGGACAAGGAAGGCTACGAATCGGCGCTGCGGATGTTGGTCGGTCGGCAAATCGATGTGTTTGTGCTGCAGGTGTTGTCGCAAGAGGAAATCGACCCTCCGTTACGAGGTGACCGGCGATTGATCGATGTCGAAGACGGCGATGCGGCCGAAATCACGGTCAACCAATTTGTGTTGGACAAGTACCAAGCCAACCTCAAAGCCTTTCTCAATGAGATCCGGCAATACTGTGCCAAGCGGTCGATTGTGCACGTGATGGTTCCCACCGACACGCCGATTGAAACCGTGGTCACCCAGTACCTGCGAACTCGTGGGGTGGTGCGATGAATGATGGTGCCATGAGTTGGATCCCCGCCCTGTCGGGAGTGTGGCCGTGGGTGGTGTTGGCGTGCGTGCCTGTGGGCATCGTGCTGCTTTACTTCTTGAAGTTGCGACGCGAACCGGTCGAGGTTCCGAGCACCTACTTGTGGTCTCGAACGATCGAGGATCTGCACGTCAACAGTTTGCTGCAACGGCTTCGCAACAGCCTGCTGTTGTTGCTTCAATTGTTGGCGGTGTTGTTGGCCGCGTTCGCCTTGTTCCGACCGGGCATTCGGGGCGAAGCCAATTCGCTGGGCCGGATGGTGTTTCTGCTGGATACTTCGGCCAGCATGCAAGCACCGGCGGGAGACGCCAAGGGGCCATCCTTGAGCAGTCCAGGGGAGGGCGGTCGCAGTCGGTTCGAAGAAGCTCGCCGCCAAATCGGTGACCGCATCGACACCATGACGGACTCGGAATCCGCGATGCTGGTGACGTTCAGTGACCGCGCCGAGGTGATGCAGGCTTTCACGTCCGATCGCAATCGTTTGCGAGATGCACTGGATCGATGTGAGGTCACCAATCGACCGACGGATATTCTGGGGGCGCTGCGGGCCGCGGATGGTTTGGCCAACCCACGCCGGACCAGCGAGATTGGGGACGTCAACGATGTCCAGGTGGCCGATGCGATGCCCGCTGAGTTGATCCTGTACAGCGATGGGAACTTTGGCGATGTGACGCAGTTCAGTTTAGGGAACTTGCAGCCGACCTATGTTGCAATTGGATCCGATGCGGTCCGCAATTTGGCAATCGTTTCGTTCTCCGCTCAGCGTGATTTGCAGAACCCCGATCAGATCCAGGTTTTCGCGACCGTGCTGAACACGGGCACGTCGGATGAGTCCACCGAAGCATCCTTGTACATCGATCAAAACTTGGTGGATGCGGCTACGGTTGATTTGGAACCGGAGGCTCAGACCGGTTTGTCGTTCACGATTGAATCTTCCGATGCGGTTGCATTGAGATTGCAATTGGACGGCGAGGATGATTTGAAAGTGGACAATGAAGCCTTCGCAGCGTTGACTCCCTCCGGGTTGGTCTCGGTGTTGGTGGTCACACCTGGCAACCGAGCTTTGGAACTGGGCCTGACAACGCCGAAGAGTCAGCAGATCTCAGCCTGCGAATTTGTGACGCCGGACTACATGGAAACCGACGCGTATCAAAAACGGGCGTCATCGGGTCGCGATGATTTGATCGTCTTCGATCGTTGTCGACCCAAGGCACCTCCGCTGACCAACACGTTCACGATGGGGGCGTTGCCCAATGACGGTTGGAAGTGGAAGACGGAGTCAGGAGCGTTGACGTTGATCGACATCGACCGAACGCATCCGGTGCTGCGGTACTTGGAGTTGTATTCGTTGCTGGTGTTTTCCGGTCGAGCCGTGGAAGGGCCGGCGGGCTCGTTGACCTTGGTGGAATCGGACGTCGGTCCGGTGATGGCGATCGCTTCGCGCGATGGATACCAGGATTTGGTGTTGGGGTTCCCGCTTGTCAGCGAAGACGAGTCGGGGGAGATGCAGGCCAACACCAACTGGTACGCCGAACGGTCTTGGCCGGTGTTTCTGTTCAACGTTCTGAGGAATCTGGCCGGTGCGGCTCAGTCTTCCGGGGCGCCGAGTTACCAGCCTGGGCAGACCGTGATGGCCCGCTTGGAAAACGTTCTGGAATCGGTCGAAGTGGTTCGGACAGTGGGGCAGGGCAGGGCGGAATCGTTGGGCAAGCAACCAGTCGGTGCGGGGGGCGTGGTCGAAATCGTTTCCACGTCCCAGCCCGGCAATTATCAACTTATCGCTGCCGAAACCGATCAGGTGGTGGATCGGTTTGCGGTCAATTTGTTCGATGCTCGCGAAAGTCGATTGGCAACGCAGCCGACCGTTGAACTGGGGTACGAGTCGGTGGAGGCGACCGAGGCCGGGATCGAGGTGCGACGCGAATTTTGGCGACCCTTGTTGATCGCGGTGTTGCTGTTGATGGCATTGGAGTGGTGGTTCTATACGAGGCGTTTGGCGTAGGATTGACGGACTTCCATGATTCCATTGGTTGTTTGTTTCCACGCACACTGTTGTTAGATGCCGAGTTCGCCCAGTCGCCGTCGTTTTGAAGCTTATCGTCAAGCGGTTCGCGATCGTCATCGCCGAGGGAATCAGGACACCGAAAAAGACTTGTCCAGCGGCCGTGGCGGGCATCATCATGGTGGCGGTCCTGGCGGGAAAAAAATTGGGACCCGAGACCGATCGTTTCGTGAGTTGTTCCTCGCTTTTTGGCAACTGATTGCGGGGCAAAGAGGGGCCATTGTGACCGCCCTGGCGTTGTTGACGGTCAGCATTGGGTTGCGATTGATCCCGCCCTTGGGGACCAAGTTGGCCATCGACTCAGTGTTGACTCGCCCGCCCAAACCGCTGCCGGATTGGGTGGATGCGATCCCCAATCTGACCGCAATCCTTGGCGACCCCATGTCGTCTCCGATGCGAGTGTTGGTCGCGATCGGATTGATCGTGACGATCCTGACCGCGATCGGAACCGCGGTGAACCTGGTGGGACGTTGGATCGCCACCAAGGCATCCAACAAAACGCAAGTGTCCATCCGAGCGACGGTGTTTGATCACGCGGTTCATTTGCCGCTGCACCACGTGCATTCGATGAAAAGCGGCGGCGTCGCGAGTTTGATTCGGGAAGACGCGGGCGGTGTCGCGGAACTGATTTTCAGCATGCTGTACAACCCTTGGCGGGCGATCGTGCAGTTCATCGGCAGTCTGATCATTTTGATGCTGGTGGATTGGAAGTTGATGCTGGGAGGGATGTTTCTGTTGCCGACCGTGTGGCTGACGCACCGCACCTACATCAACCGCATCCGTCCTCTGTTTCGTGATGTCCGCAAGCAACGGCAGAAGATCGACAGCGGTGCGACAGAAACCTTTGGCGGCATTCGCGTCGTACGAACGTTCTCGCGATCCCGCAGCGAGTCGAGTCGTTACGTGCGGGAAGGTGACTTCCTGGTTCGGCAACAGTTGTTCACTTGGTGGTGGATGCGGATCATTGAAACGATCTGGGAGGTGCTGATCCCGCTCGCTTCGACAGGATTGTTGTTGTACGGCGGCTATCAAATCATCGAAGGCAATTTGACGCTCGGTGATCTGATGATGTTCTTGGTGTACCTGACAATGTTGCTGGACCCATTGGCGACGATCGCGGGCAGTGCGGTCGCGTTCCAAAACAATCTGGCTGGCTTGGATCGTGTCCTTGACGTCTTGGAGGTGGAAGACGAACTTCCCAGTCGTGAGGGAGCGATCTCGTTGCCGTCGAAGCAACTCGTTGGAGACCTGTCCCTTCAAAACGTTTCGTTTTGTTATCCAGGAACCGAAACACCGGTGCTGAAAGACGTCAGTTTTGAAGTGGCCTCGGGGCAAACGATCGCGTTGGTGGGTCGCAGTGGAGCGGGCAAGACGACGCTGACCAACTTGATCGCTCGGTTCTACGACCCCAGCGAAGGAGCGATTTGTTTCAACGGTCGTGATTTGCGTGACATCCAATTGTCGAGCTATCGATCGTTGCTGGGGATTGTGGAACAGGATGTGTTTTTGTTCGACGGTTCCATCCACGAAAACATCGCCTACGCACGTCGACGGGCATCTCGCGAGGACGTGATCTCAGCGGCAAGTGCGGCGGCCGCGGATGAGTTCATTCGCAAGTTCCCCGAGGGATACGACACGGTGATCGGCGAACGCGGCGTCAAGTTGTCCGGCGGTCAACGCCAGCGACTGGCCATCGCACGAGCGATCTTGGCTGACCCTCAAATCCTGATCTTGGATGAAGCGACCAGCAACCTCGATAGCGAAAGCGAGCGTCTGATTCAGGACAGCCTGAGCGAGTTGTTGCAGGACCGAACCGCGTTCGTGATCGCTCACCGATTGAGCACGATCATGAACGCTGACAAAATCGTGGTTTTGGAAGACGGGGAAGTGCTTGAGGTGGGGACGCACAACGAGTTGGTTGCCAGGGGAGGGCGTTACCGCGACATGGTGATGCTGCAAATGGACCAAGGCATGCAGGCAAATACGTGAGACAGGAGGCGGGGGATCCCGTATGATTTGGCAGAAGGGTTTTGGCTTGCAATCAGCGATTCATTCCTAGTGACGCAGGTATTTTGCAGCCGATGACGCATTCGAACTCAGTACCGATTCTCGGCCGAACGATCGATCGTTTGCGAGAATTTGCGGCAGCTCGCAGTTCGGGGCTGGCATGGGGGATCCTCGCCATTTCTCTGGCCGTGACCGCCATCGCCTGGTGGTTGTCGAGCCAGTACATCCGCGATCGCGCTTCCGATCGCTTCCTGTTTCGCGTCAGTGAGATGGAGGTTTCGATCGAGCAGCGAATGATGGAGTACGAGCAGGTGCTTCGCGGTGGCGTTGGTTTGCTTGAGTCTTCGGAGGCCGTCTCCCGCGATGAGTGGCGAACCTACTTTGAGAACTCTCGATTTCAAGAGTATTACCCTGGCATTCAAGGGGTTGGATACAGCCGGGTGGTGGACGCAGATGAAAAGGACGCGTTCGTTCAATCCATTCGCGCGGAGGGCTTTCCGGACTTTGACATCCGCCCTGCTGGAAAACGCAACCGATACACGGCAATCGACTACCTCGAACCCTTTGATTGGCGAAATCAAAGAGCCTTTGGTTTTGACATGTATTCGGAGGAAACCCGCCGCGCGGCAATGGATGCTGCCATCGCGTCGGGGGAGCCCACGATCTCAGGGATTGTCAAGCTCGTTCAAGAAACAGAGAACGATGTTCAGCGAGGTTTCCTGCTGTATTTGCCTCTCTTTGAACGTGATCAACCGATTGAAACGAGTGCCCAGCGAACGGCTGCCGTCACGGGATTTGTCTACGCTCCGTTCCGGACGCGAGATTTGATGACCGGAATTCGGAGGTCGAATTTGTCGGACATTGAGTTCCGTGTTTATGACGGCGTGGATCGGACCGAAGCCGCATTGCTCTACGACAGCAACCAACCATTGTCAAAGCAGCCCAAGGCAAACGACGCTGATTTTGTGCTGGTCAAGCCGCTTCATCTCCGCGGACGCGATTGGACGATCCACTTCGAATCCCAGCCCGGTTTTATCAGCGGTGGCGAGTCGGCGATCAGTTTAGCGGTGGCAAGTGTCGGTTTGTTCGTCGATATGTTGCTGTTCCTGGTCATCGGTTCCATTGGTCGCCAGCAACGCCATGCGGAGACCCTCGCCAAACGAATGACCAGTGAGTTTCGCAAGGCTCAGCAACAGTTCCAAGCGGTATGCGACACCGCTCATGATCCGATCGTGTTGCTAGATCAATCCAGGCAGGTGATCTACGGGAATCCGGCGACCATGGACGCCTTTGGGTATTCGGCAAGCGAGCTGATTGGGACCTCGGCGAGCTGTCTTTTCGAGAGCTCGCTTCGCACCAAGCCCGCAGCGTCTTCCTCGACAACGGATGATGAGCTGATGTGCATTCGAGAAGATGGGGGGACCTTTCCGGCTCGAATCTCTATCTCCTACTGGAATGATGGCGAACAACAGCTCGCGGCAATCATCATTCGCGATGTGACCGAGCAACGACGTGTGGATGCGTTGATTCGCCAGCACATCCGGGAACTAAGTCGTAGCAACCGGGACTTGGATGCGTTCGCCTATGTCGCATCGCATGATTTGCGTTCTCCCCTACGAAACATCAAGCACTTGGCAGATTGGGTGATGGAGGACACTGGCGACCAGTTGCCAGCCGAGAGTGCCGAACACCTGCGGACCTTGAAGCAGTGCATCAGCCGGATGGAGCAATTGCTCGATGACCTGCTTCAGTACTCTCGCGCTGGACGCGTTCATGATCGGGTGACGCAGGTTGATACAGCTGGATTGGTCACAAATATTTTCGGCATGTTGGCGAAGCCTGCTGCGATGCAGGTTGGCATGGAGGGCGAGTTTCCAACGCTTCGGACACTCAAGACACCGCTCGAAACCTGCCTCCGGAACTTGATCAACAATGCGATCAACCACCATGACCGAGAGGACGGGAAGGTGATTGTTTCCGCACTCGATGGTGGCGAGTGGATTCGATTTGTGGTGGAAGACGATGGGCCGGGGATTGCTTCTCGATTTCAAAAGAAGGTGTTCGAGATCTTCCGGACGCTGGGGCCACTGGATTCGAAAAGCTCAAGCGGCATGGGGTTGTCGATCATTAAAAAGACCGTCGAAACTTACGGCGGAAAGATCGAGTTGCAATCCGAATTGGGGCAGGGCACACGATTCATTCTGCATTGGCCAAGAGAGATCGTGATGCCACTCGAAAGTGTTGACGAAGCAGTGGCAGCGGAGTCGGCTGTTCTGCCTTGAACCGCTGGGGCGTTTGCTCCGGCGGAGAAGTCCAGGAAGCAGCCACGACGTGGCGACAGGTTGTCGCCTTCGGCGTCAGCCGATAGGAAGGGAGTTCGACGCATGCGGCAAGTCCTGAAGGGACGACAGGTCGCGCGCCCGTTTGGAAGCACCTGCCGCCCCTTCAGGGCTTCCTCATTTTGCGTTGTTGCTCATCCACGGGCTGACGCCCAATGCCATCCACTTTAGAACCAACCGAGGGGATTTTGTTAGCGGAACGGCGCAAGCCGTCCGGTAAATCGTGGGTGTTTTCCGGCGCGTCACCGGACGGCTCGCGCCGTTCCGCTACAAAGTAGATGGCGTTGGGCTGACGCCCGTGGCGACAGCGAGTCGTCCCGTTGGGACTGGCCCATCCATTTCGGCGATATTGTCGCGCATTCACTGGCTCGTGCCGATGGTGACAACGTGTCATCTTGTTGGGACTTTGTCTGGAAAAGCGGTCAGGCTTTTCGGATGAAGTCGGCGGCGTAGCTTCGGACTTCGCCGCCGTTGAGGACGTGGACCATGCGGAGTTGTTGAATCTCTTGGTCACTGAAGGAGGACATCGGCACGTGAACCGGGTGCGGTGCGTAAAAGGGGACGGGGGTCAATTAGGGGCGTTTCTTTGATCGGGGCCTTCCTCTTGATCGGAGTGTTGACCACAGGTCGTGTTTGTCAGCGAGTTTTTCGACCCATTCGATGTCGCCGAAGGGGCGGCCTCGCTGGACGCTCGTTCGAATCATCCCGATCTCCTTTTCGCTGAGTGCTTGATTGACGCGCTTACTCCAGTTTGCCGTGCGACGGATTGGCCAGGTCGACAAGAGTTTTGGATCTCGGTCGGAATGGTTCGCCCAACGGTGGAATGAACCGTGCTGCCACAGTTCGGCTCGTTTGACCAAATTTGCTCGCACTGGATTCCGTTCCACATATCGGCACACTGTCAGGAAGTGCTCGTCATCTTTGATGGGAAAACTCTTGAAACGCGACTGGTACAGATGTCCTTCGCCTGCGGTGCGGTAGTGAGCGTGATAGCGTTGCGTATGGGTAGCGGTGACCCAACGCAGCATCTTTCCCATTTGCCCGTCGCGATCGGGGCGAAGTACGAGATGCCAGTGGTTTGGCATCAAGACGTAGGAGTAGATTTGCACTTCGTAGCGTTCCAGTCCCTGGCCCAGCACACGCTCGAAGGCCGCGTAGTCTTCGGGCTTGTGAAAAATCTGTTGCTTGGCATTCCCGCGATTCAACGCATGGTAGATTCCGCCGGCCACATCCAGACGTTTTTGTCGAGGCATCACGCACACCTGTAGGGAAAAAGTAATCCTGGAGTCATTGGTTCAGTGACAGTTTACCAGAAAAGACCCCCGTCCCCTTTTTGCTGCGTCGTCCGCATTTTTCTCCGAGCAATTGCTCCAGTAGTGGAAGGAGCATGTCGAAGTACTTTAGGCCTTGAATGTTTTTGCCTTGGATCGTTGACGCTTGCTCTTTGCCTCTGCCTTGTGCGTCAGACTCGCCCGTCGTCAACGCAATCGATTCACGTCGCCGAGGTAAGGGTTTTGAATTCGGATTTGACTTAGGCACGCTAAAACCATCGACAGTGACAACATGGCAGCCCCAAATGATGTCTGCTGCTCGGCGTAAATCTCGTGCCAAGCTCGAGTGCACTTCGCAAGTCTTGTGTCGAACACCATTGCCCTGTTCCCTTTTGAGGGTTGATTGTCTTTCTGCTCAAAAAACAGCTTTGGCGGTTGATTCTCGACTGCCATGTCTCTACCTTTGAATCGAGCATGTTTTCTTAGGCGGGAACTTCACGATCAACTCCAGAAGGTGTTTCGATGAAAATCTCAAGCCCCGGTGTCTCTCACAGTTCCGGTGTCTCTCAAGCCCCGCTGTCTCTCAAGCCCCGCTGTCTCTCACAGTTCCGGTGTCTCTCACAGTTCCGGTGTCGGTTGCAAGCGGTTTTTGCGTTGGCGCTATACGGTGGTGCATTGCTGCTCGCTCCGGTGTCGCTTGCGGATGATCTCGTAGAACACCCCGGTGATTGTTGTCAGCCGATCTCGGAATGCTATGCCCCGCAGATTGTCTGCAGCAGTTACGGTGCTGGAGCTTGCGGTGCTTCTGAGCAGCAGGATCCCGTGGCGGCGAGCAACCGGCAAATGTGTGACAGTCCAGGTCCCGGTGAAACGCCGCCTGGCAGTCCTTGCTTGGAGTCGGACACTGAGTTAGTTAATTGCATGAAATACACTTTTTGCATTTACGACAATGAGCTCGGCCAGTGTGTGATCGTGGATGGGGTGACGACCTACAAGAAAGCACCGGCGGTTTGCGAAGGGATTTGTCAGGAGGCGCTACCAACAGGTGGTCCAGGTTGACATTGGATTGAGTGCAGGTCGATTCCTTGAAAGACCTGGCCCGTGGTTCTTGGGGGATCTGATGGCCTCACTGCACTCATCTGTGTGACGCGCGTGGTGAGTCGATTTGGCTTTGGATCCGGATTTCGAGCCATGTCTGAGAACGAGCGGGATCGTTGTGGAGAGTTGCGAAACATATTCACTGGCGATTCAGTCGAGCTCGCTTCCCCGCGGATGTCTCTTGCCTTTCCATTAAGGAGTCTTCTGATGCAACGATTCATGGTGTGGTGTGTTTTCGGGATCAGCTTGATTGGTGTCTCGAATCCAATCCAACGGAACCACGTTTTTGCGGAAACGATGGACGGTTCAAACAGACAGTTGATTCAGTCATTGATCGCCGTGAATCTATCGGCAAAGCAAGCAGCGGGGCGAGGTGAGTTTCGACTTCAATGCATCGGAAATGATGGTGCCACCGTCAGGGTCTGTGATGCTGAATTGCGTTGCGGTGAAGATGCCTTTGCAATGACGTATGAGGTTCGGGAAGGGGCAACGCTAGAAGAGGCCGAGAAAGCGGAGGAAAGAACTGGCCGAATCATTCGGTGGAAAACGACTCTAGTTTTTGTTGATGATACCCGGAAGACAGCATTCATTTCCTACAACACGGATCATACCCTTCTCGACTGCTACCTGGTGCAACCCTCGCAGTGTTACTTCACCTATATGTCTGAAATCTCGATGGAGGACATTTTGACCTCGAAAGGGACTTGGGATTTCGGTGAGCGGTCCTTCGACTTCGTTGAGAGCGACGAGACGATCCAAGTTCAACTGCTTCACCCGACATCGGACGAGCCGGCGACCATTGAGTTTTCAAAATCACATGGAGGGTTGTTCACGAAGTTTGATCACCCTTCTTCCAAGGCCGCGGCGAGGAGAATCATTTGCGAATGGGATGAAGTTGGCGGCGTAGCCTATGCCAAGAATCTCGAGTATCGCAATCTCGGCGGCGGTGATGTGTCGCCGAGAACGGCGTTTTCATTGAAAGTGCTTGAATTCCAGCCGAATTGTGGGTTGCAAAAATCGGAGTGTCGCTTGGCGTCACTGAATCTCGGAAGCGAGTACACGCAGACCATCGCCTACCAGAACGGACGTTCGAAGGTGATTGCTGCGGAGCTGAATCCAGAAGATGAATTGAAGAATCTTGTCGATCGAATCAAAGTGAAAATTGGGAGAAAGGTTCGATGAGCCGATGGATGCTTGCTGTTGTTTTGGTAGCCCTGCAGGGGTGGTTCGCCATGTTCGCGGCGACGGCTGCAACGGGGGCATCGACCGTTGGATTGCTGAATCGGTCTGGGTTGAGTCGATTGTTGAGCGTGACATGTCTGGTTTTTGATGTCGAGCATTCGACATCCGAAATCGAGCAATTCAGCAATGAGATTGCTTCGCAACCCGCCGCGAGGACGCGTCAAGAAGTTTCGGAATGGTTGACAACGGTGGGCCTCTCGGCGGTTTGGTTGCCGTTTGAGAAAGCGAGGCTGTCAGAACGTTGGTCCGATGGTCAGTCTTTCATTGCACTCGCACACAGTCGAGAATCTGGCGGCGCCCGATCGATTGAATTTGTGTTGTTGACTGGAACGTCCGGTGAGGGGCTGGTTGAAGTGGTTACCGGCGATGTGGTTACTGGCCGCGGCGAGGCCAACTTGGACGAATCGGTCGCAGGGTATGTCTATCCCCAAGTCTGTTTGGTTTCTGAAATGCCTCTTCGAGAAGTTTCGAGCGTGAGCCTTGGGTGGGTCGTCCTGATCGGTTTCTTGGTCGCAATCGCGGTTCTTCGTTATCGAAGCTCAAGCCGGCTACTTTTGCCGGCGATGCTGTTGTTGACTGCGTCGACGGCGACCAAGGTTCATGGTGAAGGTGGGGACCTGCTGTTCGAACCCGCGGTGGTGAGTTTCGGGACTCACGAAGTCAACCCGAACAAGAGTTTGTCGACGAAGGTCACGGTTATTAATCAATCCGACCGAAAGATTGAGGTGGATGCTTTGCGGGTCAGTTGTGGGTGTCTGGATGCGAATCCCGATTTTAGCGAGCTTGCTCCCGGCGAAGCTGGGATCATCGACGTTGAACTGAAGCGTCTGGATGACTTCGTGGGCGACAAGGCGATCGATTTGGTCTATGAAAAAGAGGGGCTGAAACGGCTTCACAAGCTCAGCGTTCGATGGACGCTCGTCCATCCGGTTCAGATTGAGGTCCTGAGTGAAAATGTCGATCGCCGAGTGGCTCAAAGCGGACGAAACGTGATCGATTTTGGCAGGCTACGCAGCGACGAGGTGAAGTCTTGCAGGTTGAGGGTTTCGGGTTCGCGTGACGGCGAGCGGGTTGAAGATTTTGAGATCATCGATATCACCTCCGGTTCTGGTTTTGTCTCGTCTGAATTGGAAGCCGGTGAACCTGTGATTGAAGTCTCCGTTCGGGGGCCGCTCAGCGACATTAGTTCACGGCGGGCGCAAATGGTTGTGCGGACAAGGTGCGATCGGGGACCGATGCCTGATTTAGTGGTTGACTTGCAGCGAATGCCAATTCTGAAGGATGTCTTCGCTGCCAAGCAGCATATTCTTATTTTTCACGGCAAGTCTTTTGGCAATGCTAGCAACGCTAGTCGGCCGGTGTGTGTGCGTGTTGTTTCACGGTCGCGACGCGAATTGCAGGTGGAGGAGGTGGTTTGGGTCAAAGGCGAAGAGCGGGACATCGAATCAATTGAATCAGAGTTGAAGGCATCCGCCGGTGCAGTTTCGGCCTGTGTGAAGATCCCAGAGTCTTTGGAAGAAAAGCAATGGCTTCGGATTCGTCTGAGCAAACCAGAGCTATTGGTGTTTGACATTCCCATCACACAGCGGTTGTTCAATGAGGCAAAGTAGCCGCCCTGCACCACATCGACGCGTCGATGTGGCATTCACCCTTCTGGAGTTGATTGTTGTGATGGCTGTCATTGGGCTGTTGCTTGGCCTGGCCACGACGGCGATCCAGGCTGCTCGTGAATCAAGCCGGCGGACTACCTGCGTGAATCGGCTTCGGCAACTCGATCTCGCCTTGCAACACTTTGAAGGAGTCACAAACGACTTGCCGGGGTTCTGGAATCATCCTTCTCAGCAATCAAAGGCGAGTTTGAGTGGATTTTTTCATCTGCTACCGTTTTTGGAACGCGAGGCTTTGTTTCAAGCGTGGAAAGCGAAGCCCGGTTTCCCATGGAAGCTGGATAGTATGCTTGAGCGGCGCGATACCCCACCACTTTCTGACCCGATCTTCGTTTGTCCGTCCGACGATCAAATGGGTGGTGGAAATTACCGATTCAACGGTGGATCGACGATCAGCTTGTTCAGCACCCATCGAGTTCCATCTCGAAACGGCGACGCTCCTTTTGCTGCCTACGTCGGTGGAAGCAATCGATTGCTGGATGGGCGAAGCAGCACCGCAGCGTTCTCTGAACGATTGAAAAGTCGTCGCGATGGAAGCTACCACCATCATCGAGATATCTTTTTGTCGGGAGCCTATGGCCTTTTTCCTGATGGTTCGCTCACAGACGAATTGATGATTGGAATGGCCCGAGAATTGGGAACACGTCGCCCCGCAAAATTTGAAGATTTTGCCGGATTCACTCCTTTTGCGGGGGGCAAACATCAGTCGGTTTATGACCATGTCTTTGTTCCCAATGAACCGGTGGCATCGATTTCTGCCTATGAAGTTCGGCGTTTGTCCAGTGGCGTCCGTGACGGAGCGATCATGGCTACCAGCAATCATCCCGGTGGTGTCCACGTTGCCCAGTTCGATGGGGCCGTTCGATTCGTTGTCGATACGGTTGACCGAGAGGTCTACCACCAACTGGGAAGCCGTTTGGTTGATCGTGTGGACTCGACGAAGACCAGGCAGTAGCCGGCTTGAATCACACGCGGCGGATGAAGTCGGCGGCGTAGCTTCGGACTTCGCCGCCGTTGAGGACGTGGACCATGCGGAGTTGTTGGATCTCTTGGTCGCTGAAGGAGGACATCGGCACGTGAACCAAGTGTTTCTTGAACCGGCGGGCCAAGCGTTTCCATCCGCCGCCGGGCGGCAGGGGGCTCATGATCGCGACGTGTTTGCTGCGTGAATGCATGCAGGCAGCGGCAATCAAGCGTTCTTCCAGTGTCGACGAAGAAAAGGGGACGGGGGTCAATTAGGGGCGTTTCTTTGATCGGGGCCTTCCTCTTGATCGGAGTGTTGACCACAGGTCGTGTTTGTCAGCGAGTTTTTCGACCCATTCGATGTCGCCGAAGGGGCGGCCTCGCTGGACGCTCGTTCGAATCATCCCGATCTCCTTTTCGCTGAGTGCTTGATTGACGCGCTTACTCCAGTTTGCCGTGCGACGGATTGGCCAGGTCGACAAGAGTTTTGGATCTCGGTCGGAATGGTTCGCCCAACGGTGGAATGAACCGTGCTGCCACAGTTCGGCTCGTTTGACCAAATTTGCGCGCACTGGATTGCGTTCCACATATCGGCACACTGTCAGGAAGTGCTCATCGTCTTTGATGGGAAAGCTCTTGAAGCGGGACTGGTACAGATGTCCTTCGCCTGCGGTGCGGTAGTGAGCGTGATAGCGTTGCGTATGCGTGGCGGTGACCCAACGCAGCATCTTTCCCATTTGCCCGTCGCGGTCGGGGCGAATTACGAGATGCCAGTGGTTGGGCATCAAGACGTAGGAGTAGATTTGCACTTCGTAGCGTTCCAGTCCTTGGCCCAACACACGCTCGAAGGCCGCGTAGTCTTCGGGCTTGTGGAAAATCTTTTGCTTGGCATTCCCGCGATTCAATGCATGGTAGATTCCGCCGGCCACATCCAGACGTTTTTGTCGAGGCATCACGCACACCTGTAGGGAAAAAGTGATCCTGGAGTCATTGGTTCAGTGACAGTTTACCAAAAAAGACCCCCGTCCCCTTTTTAGTGTCCGAAGCACCTGCCGCCCCTCCAGGGCTTCCTCATTGTGCGTTGTTGCTCATCCACGGGCTGACGCCCGTGGCGACAGCGTGTCGTCCCGTTGGGACTGGCCCATCCATTTCGGCGATGTTGTCACGCATTCACTGGCTCTTGCCGATGGTGACAACGTGTCGTCTTGCTGGGACTTTGTCTGGAAAAGCGGTCAAGCTTTTCGGATGAAGTCGGCGGCGTAGCTTCGGACCTCGCCGCCGTTGAGGACGTGGACCATGCGGAGTTGTTGGATCTCTTGGTCGCTGAAGGAAGACATTGGCACGTGAACCAGGTGCTTCTTGAACCGGCGGGCCAAGCGTTTCCATCCGCCACCGGGCGGCAAGGGGCTCATGATCGCGACGTGTTTGCTGCGTGAATGCATGCAGGCAGCGGCAATCAAACGTTCTTCCAGTGTCGCGGTGAAATTCAAGCGTCGGTCACGCCAGATGTCGCGAATCGGTACGGGCGGATACAGGAACATCGCACCGCCATAGATCCCCAGTCCAATGCCTGGGCCGACCATCTCTTGCTGGAAGTCACTGGCGAAGAACGCGAGCGTGGATTCCCATTCGTGCTCGGCGAACCAAGTCGTGCGCCAGGGGTAATCTCGCGGGTCGGCCGGGGAGTCGAACAGCATCAGGCAGGCGTCGAGTTGCCCGCGACTGGGCGGCATGACTTTGACGTAGATCTCTTTTTCGTACCAATGTCGAATCGTGTCCCGGATGTCGATTCCGTCTTTGACGCTGGTGGTGAATTTTTCGGTGCGAGCCAAGTCTTGGCCCATGATCGCCTGGGCTCGTTCGCTGACCCGGTTTCTCAGCAGTTCAATGCGTTCGTCTTCGGGTGGGTAGCTGCACTGGGAATAGGGGTTCCAATTGTGTTGCCATTCATGGCGTTCTTTGTCGTTGGGCCGTCGCTGGAGCTGGATCGTTTGCCACGAGATCGGTGGTCCTGGCAAACGATTGACCAGCGACACGACATCTTGATTGGGCAAGCGAGCTTGGTCGATTCCCAGCGTGATCGGTTGATCGGATTCAGGGATCCATTGGTCGGAGTTGGCACCCGGTTCGTCCGCGTAGGCGTACTTGGTCGCGACCTCGGCGACGTGCAACGCGAATTGGTCGCCGAGGACTTGTTTGCAGGCGGTGATGATGGTGACCATGTCCGGCGTCATCCGGCGGTTGATCAACGACAAATTGCGGATGTACTGCAAGCACTTCGAAAGCAGCAACGGCGTGATCTTGCGGGCTCGGTTGCCCAGGTCGTCGAGGTAGCTTTGGCGGCCGGCGATCAACAGTTCTTTGACGCCGTCGATCTGCAAATTTTCGTCGTCTTCCAGTTCGGCTCGCGCACGTTCGTGGAGCGACGTGATGAAAGGCAACTCGCCAAACAAAAACAACAACGTTTTGGGGTTGATCCTGTGCCGGGTCGGCGTGGAGACCTCTTCGTTTTCGATGTCATCGAAGGAGTGGCCGGGGTTGGTTCGGAGTTGTCGGTGAGCGTCTCGAATCCAGGGCCAATGCAGGATGCTGGTGACCAGCAAAATTTGCTCGTAGCTCTTCTCCAGCTCGGTGAGCTGGGCGGCCATGTAATGCATTCGGTCGCGAGTCAGCTCATCGCTCGGCGGAGGAATGCTAGGCAGGATCGCGGCGGCAAACTTTTCAATCGCAACGTGCCGGACCGCATGCGCGTCGGGCATGACGGTCGAGAAAGGCTGGAAGTGATTCGTTTCCAGATCGATGAAGTGCCGCGGGATGTGCTCGCCCATCGCGGCGCGGATTGCCATGATCACGCTTTGGCACGGATCGATCGGCACGTAGCTGCTTGGCAGGGGATCAGCGTCTTCGTCGGCTGACTCGCCGTATTCTTCCGCTGACAATTCAGGGTTGAAGGGCAGCGGCGGTTCGAACGTCGATTGTGATGCGGGGTGTTGCAACACGATCGAAGGACGTGGGAGTTCCAAGACCGCTTCTTCGACCGGTTGTTGGAAGGACGGCGGCAGCGGAACGGCCAGGCAATCGAAGTTGTGTTCGAGCATGAACCGACGGGTCAGCCAGGCGAACTGGCCACTGCCGTGGATGATGGGCAGCAGTGTGACGCGATCGTTCAGGCGTAACAGCTCGGGGACCGTGTCACTCATCTTTTAATCAACCAACCAAATTGGATTGAGGTTCAGCGGAGGAGGCAACGACTTCGGTTGCCGATTGGCCCAGGTAGGTTCGGGCGGCTTCGGCAACGCTTTCGATTGTCACACCACGGTAGGCGTCCAGCAACTCATCGAGCGACAGGTAATCGCCACAGCACAACCAGCGACTGCCCAAGCCAAACAAACGGTTTGATGGGCGTTCAGACTGCATGATGCAGCCGGCGACGGTTTTGTTGATGATTTGATCCAGTTCCGATTGTTCGACGCCGTCACGGGCGACTCGGCCGAGGACTTCGTTCATCAAACGAACGTTGGAATCCATGTCGTCGGCGGCGCAGACCAAGTAGGTGAACAAGGCACCCGTGTCGGTGAACTCTTGCGGCCAAAGGGTGGCGACTTCGGCCCGGCCGGTGTCGATCAAATCCCAAAACAGCCGACTGCCGCCATCATCGCCGACGATGGAAGCCAGCAACCTCATTGCGTAGCGTAATTCGGATTGCATCGAGGGGCCATCGCCCAATGTCACTCGGTAGCTTTGAGCTGCATCGGGGACACTCAAGTGCTGTGTCAGTTCGATGCCTTCGGGGGTGGTGCTGAGGTCATCACCGGCCAAATCCGACGGGGCAGGGCGGTCGAGCCAATGCTGGGTCATCTTTTCGGCTTGAGCGACCAAGCCATCAAAGTCGACGTTGCCGCTGGCGGCCAGCACGATGTTCTCGGGGCGATAACGGCGATTGAAATAGGCTCGCATCGATTCGACTTGCATCGATTCGATGGAGTGAGTTGTGCCGAGAACGCGTCGTCCCAACCCGCGAGGTCCGTAAGCACATTCCATCACTCGTTCGAAGGCACCAAACGGAGGCTGGTCTTCGTACTTGGCGATTTCTTCCAGGATCACGTTTCGTTCGGTCGCGAAATCGTCGGCGTCCAGCGACGGGCTGAGCATGTCGGTCAGCAAGTCGACCATGCGGTCTTGGTACTTGGGCAGCACGGACGAATAGTAAACCGTTTGTTCTTCGGATGTGTAAGCGTTGGATTGACCGCCCAGTTCATCCAGTTCGCGGTTCACATCGGCGGCCGAGCGACGAGCGGTCCCTTTGAACATCATGTGTTCGAGGAAGTGGCTGAGTCCCGATTCGATGTCGGTTTCGTCACGAGCCCCGGCACGCACGAAGTAACCGACCGCGGCGGAGTAACCACGCAGGTCGATGTCGGCGACGATTCGCAACCCATTGGCCAGAGTGGTGGATTTCAGGGTCGTTGATTTGAGTTCGTTCATGCGAGCGGTTCGCCTCCTTGCAGGGCTTCCGGTCCGACGGTCACGATTCGGAATTGACGCGGACCGTGTTGGCGAAAATAGGATGCGACTTGGTCGAGGGTGATGGATTCGATTTTGGCTTCGAGTTCCTCGGTCGGGATGACACGTCCGAGTTGATATTGGTCGGATGCGAGTGAGCTGGCTCGCGAACCGGCGGATTCTTGTTCCATGATCAGTCCGCTTTCGATGCGAACTTTCCAACGCGAGAGTTCTTCTTGTTCGAGGTCGTCGGCCAAGTTCTGGATTTCGCGAAGGCTGACGTCGAGCGTTTCTTGGGCTCGTGCGGGCGTGGTGCCAGCGTAACCGAACACGGCACCGTGCTGACCGATGGTGTGGGTGCTGGCCCAGACGCTGTAGCACAGCCCACGTTGTTCGCGAACGCGGTCAAACAAGCGGCTGCTCATGCCATCGCTGAGGATTCCAATTCCCGCTCGCATGACGAAGTAGTCATCGCTGCCATACGGGATCGAATCGAATGAAAATCCGATGTGCGTTTGGCTGCTGGGCAGTTCGATGTGTTCATTGCCATCGATCGGGGCAGGGGAGGGCAGGGCAGGGCGTTTGCCTGACTTCCAATCGCCCAAGGATTGCTCGATGGAGTCAAAGATTTCATTGGCGTCAAAGTTGCCTGCGACAGCCATCACGCTGCCGCCGGCGTGATATTGATCGGTGTAGAACTGGCGGACGTCGTCCATACTGAGCGATTCGAGGCTCGCCTCGCTGGCGTACCCGCCTCGCCCGAGATGCGGGCCGTATTGTCGCTCGCGAAGACGACGCATCAGACGCTGGGTGGGTTCGTCTTGGAAAGCCGCGAGTTCTTGACCCAGGATCAGTTTGGCGTCCTCGAATTGCTTGCCGGGCAGGTGCGGACGCCGAACGACATCGGCGAGCAACTCAATGGCGGGGAGCAACGATTCGGCCGGCATGCGTGCGGAGTACCCCGCGACGCTGGTCGCGGCGGAGTTGCCACTGTCGATGCCCAGGTTGTCTTCCGCGGCAACCAGTTCACGGCTGTTGTAGGCACCTGCACCACGCTGGACCATTTCACAGGTCAGCGAGGCCAGTCCATCGCGACGCGCAAGGAACTCAGTGTCGGCCAGTTGGGCTTCGCTCAAGCCATGCAACTCGGTCGTGATCCCAGCGGGCAACCACAGCGTGTACGCGGCGGTTCGCAACCAAGGCATCGGTTGCACGACGACAGTCAGGCCGTTGTCGAGCGTTCGAGTTTGAATCGGGGGAGATTGAGTGCTGAGCAAGGGAGTGGCTGAGGGCTGAGGGCGAGTTGGAATCAATTGGTAGCGAAAGTCGTCAAGACTTTCGACGAATCATCGTGCAACTCGAAACTCTTGACGAGTTTCGTTACGTGGGTTGCGAGCTAGGAGCTAGGAGCTAGGAGCTAGGCCAGGCATTCCGAGCGAGACGACTTCCACTGTTTTGACGCGGCCGATCAGCGTGTGGCAGCTGACATCATCGATTTGAATGTCCATCAATTGACCGGCTTGGCGTCGGTTGCCATCAAAGACCACGATCCGGTCACAAATGGTTCGCCCGGTCATCTGAACGATTGGCGCATCCAAATCGGATTTGTCAGCTTTCTTGCTTGGTCCTTCGACCAGAACTTCGACGGTGTCACCGATCAGTTTTTGGTTGTCCTCTTTCGAGATTCGATCTTGGACGGCCAGCAATTCGTTGTTGCGTGCCGCTTTGACTTCACGAGGCACATCGTCGATCAGGTTGGCGGCGGCTTTGGTGCCTTCGCGAACGCTGTACTGAAAGATGAAGCTGTTCTTGAAGCGGCAGCGCTCGATCAGTTGCACGGACTTTTGGAAGTCCTCGTCGGTTTCTCCGCAGAAGCCAACGATGAAGTCACTGCTGACCGAGGCTTCGGGCAAGATCGTTTCGATGCGTTCGAACATCTCCATGTAGTCGGCGATCGTGTAGCCGCGTTTCATGCGTTTGAGAACCGAATCGCTGCCGCTTTGGGCTGGCACGTGCAGGTACGGCGAGACCTTTGGCAGATCGCGAATCGTTTCCAGCAACCGGGCGGTCATGTCCTTGGGGTAGTTGGTCACGAATTTGATGCGTTTCAAACTCTCGATTTCGTGCAGTTGTTCCAGGAGTCCTGCCATGTCCGTTTCGCCGTCCGGTCCGCGGTGGCGGTAGCTGTTGACGGTTTGGCCGAGCAGTGTGATTTCGAGGGCACCCTGGTCGGCGAGCACGCGAGCTTCGGAGACAATTTCCTCGGGTGACCGGCCTTGTTCGGGACCGCGGGTGTTGGGGACGACGCAGTAGGTGCAGAACTTGTCGCAGCCGATCTGGATTCGCAGGTAGGCTTGGAAGGGCGTCGGACGCATGGTTGGATCCCGCAAAGGATCGAACGTTTCGTGACTGCGGGCGACGACGGTTTGCTTGCCATCTTTGCGGCCCAGCGAAACGGCCATCTGCCGTCCTTCGCCGCTGGTGACTTTCGTCAGCATTTCGGGAATCGCGTGCAGTTGTCCGGGGCCGACGACCATGTCGACGAAAGGGGCACGGCGAAAGATCGTCTCTTGGTCTTTCTGAGCCATGCAGCCCATCACGCCGATGGTCTTTTCGGGATGGCGGGCTTTGGTGTCTTTGAGTTTGCCGAGGGCGCTGTACGTTTTCTCTTCGGCCTGCTCGCGAATGCTGCAGGTGTTGTAGAGCAGCAGGTCGGCTTCGCCAGGTGTATCGACGACGGTGTAGCCGTGGCGTTTCAAATCGGCGATCACCATTTCGCTGTCCAGAACATTCATCTGGCAGCCAACGGTCTTGATGTAAACAGTTTTAGTCATGGAGATCACTCCGGTTCGTCTTCGGAAGGTTTTTTGCTGGCTTCGAGAGCGGCCTTTTGGGCCTCTTGGGTGCGGTTGACATGATCCCGCAAAAGTTCGGTCAGATGGGCTTGGCGTCGGTTCATAGCACTGACGACAATCCAGGCGGCAACCGCCGCTCCGGCGACCCACAGCCAGTTGATATTGGTCAGAAAAGTTTGTCCCCACAGCGCAATCATCGTTCCAGGATAACGCCCCGGGGCGGTTTCTCGGAAGGCGAGCCTTTTTCAATCGGTTGCAGACCCGTTTGACCTTTGAAAACGTTGGGAAGACGATGATTTTCGCCATCGGTCATGAAGCACGACAAAGCTGGGCACGAGCACGGTTCGCACATAAAGGGTGTCCAGCAGGACACCGAGTCCGAGTGCGAAACCGAGTTCGGTGATCCCTCGCAGTGTGGTCGGCTGGCTGGCGATTGGGGCGCCCAGTGAGGCGGCCGGGTCACTGCTCAGGGAAGCCAGGCTGTGGGTGATCCAGGGCCACCAGGATGACGCCGTCATGCTGATGAACGTGGCCGCCATCACCAAGCCGCAGGCGGTGATGATTCCACCGGTTCGAGCCACCGCGCGGCGGACCGCGGCGAGTGAACCGAGTTTGCGTTTCTCTTCCAGGATCCGAGTGACCAAATAAACGTTGTAGTCCTGCCCCACGGCCACCAGGATCACGAACAGGAAGATTGGCAGTTTCCAGTCCAACCCGGGAAATGTTGGTCCGTGCAAAAATCGAAAGAACAGGTACGTCAGTCCGAGCGTGGTGTAGTAGCTGAGCAAAACCGTGCCGATCAGATAGATCGACAATGCCACTCGGCGAATCACCAGAACCAAGACTGCGAATACCGCGGCGATCACCGCGAGCTTGATTCGGAACGTGTCCGAAAGCGTGACTTCGCGGAGGTCCACGATGGACGGGGTCGTGCCTGCATAATACGCGTCGATCTTGAGTCCAGCTTGATCGAACGCGGCGGTCTGCTCCGCGATGGTGTCTTCGATCTGTTTGAGATCGTTGCCAGCGGATTCACTGAACGGGTCCTCGTGGATGATCACATCCAGACGGATCAACCGATCGGCGTACTCCGGCATGGACGACACAAAGTGAAGCTGAGTCAAACGATGGTTTTGAAGTGCTCGACGTCGCCACGCTTCACTGCTGAGCAAACTCATTTCACGATCCGGTGGGAAGTCACCCAACGGGTCGTTGCGGTGCCGAACGGCGGAGACACCTTCGGTTTGATAGAGAGCCTGCGTGATGGTTTGCAGGGTTTCTTTCTGCTGTGCTTCCGGCATGGGTTTTTCAGACAGCATCAGCACGGAGATCGGTGCGAGTTGCCCGATGCCAAATTCACGATCGAGCACTCGCATGCCTTGTCGGGTGCTCGCCGAAGCAGGCAACTGGCCGCTGATGTCGTAGGTGACGGTGCGTTCGTTTTGGAAACCAACCCAAGCCGGCGGCAGCAGCAATGCCAGACCGATCAAGAGCGTCACCATCGGTCGACGTGTGAGTTGGATCGCCATCCAGTTCCACAACCAGTCGCCGGGCGAGCTCTCTTTGTCGTTGACGCTGCGATTGCCGATCAATTGAATCCGCGGTTCCCGACTGACGTGACCCGCTGATGTGGGCCAAAAGACCTTGGGGCCCAGCAGGCTCAAGCAGGCAGGCGTCAGCGTCATGCAAACCAGCAACCCAATCGACAAACACACGGCGATGATCGGACCGGTGTGATGGAACTTCCCGAAGTCGGCAAACCAGAGCATGCCCAAGCCAACGATCGTTGTCATTGCGCTGCCGATGAGGGCACCGCTGACCTGCGTGAGTGCCTTTCGGCAGGCGACGGGCCAGGGCGATTGAGCGGCTTCCTCTCGCAAACGAGCGATCAAGAACAGGCAATAGTCCGTGCCGGCACCAAACAGGATCACGACCACAAAGATGCGGCTGGTCGTGTAGATCTGCACGTCCAGCCCGGGCACCCAGCCGGCTTGCGAGACTTGCGTCAGAAACGTGACCGCGGCGGTCGACACCATCACCGCGACGGCGATCGAAAACAGTGGCACCGCGACCAACAACGGGGCTCGGTACACGATGGCCAGCAGCAACAGAATCATCACCACCGTGAACCACTCGGTGTACTGAATCGCGGACCGAGCGGCGGAAAGCGTTTGCCCGCCGATCGCGGCCGAGCCAGTGACAAGCAGTTCAGGCGATCCAGATTTGGCTCGTTCTTCGTCGGTCAAGTAAGCGTGGCTGTAGGCGATCGTTTGATCCACGATCTCTTGCAGTTGTTCCAACAATTCGATGTTGCCGGTGGCCGCCAGTTCGCTGGATAGAGTCAGCACCGCCAATCGGGCGCGTGGGGTTTTGAGCTGCGAACCGAGCGTGCGGTCTTCCCAGCTGTAGATGTCCAGCAGCGGTTCCCAGTCCTTCAGCGGCCGCTTGGAAATCGGCAGCACTGACATCGGCAGGTCCGAGTCCAGAACCAAGGCGGCTTCGAGGTCTTCGGCGACACGAGCCGTGTTTTCGGAGATTGAACTGGTTTCATCCTCCGGTTGGTCCGGTTTCGTCTTGGGGGTGGAGCCGGGAGGATTCGGTGCAACCGATGGTTCGTTTGCCATTTGCAACCCGAGCAGGTTGCCTCGATCCCAGTAGGCGATGGCCAGTCGTGGTTCGTAGGGAGTCGGTGAGGTTTCGGGAACGCGATCACCGAGTGATTCGTAGAACTGCGAATCGATTTCGATCGCTTGATCAAGAGCCTGAGTGGCGACGTTCCACCACCGTTCGGCAGTTTTCTCTTCGCCGTTTTCGTGAAGCTGCAGGGCGCGTTGCCAGGCGACTTCGCCCAGGCGGTGATACAGACGGCGAATCAGGTCCAGTCCGATCAGGCGATCGGTCTTGGTCAGGTCTTGGTCGGCACGTGAAAGGGTGACCACCATTTGGCTGCGAGCGCGCGTGCCCAGGAAGGCTGCGTCAAGCAATTGCCCTCCCGCGACGCTGGTCTGGGTTGCGGGGAGGTATTCAAAGTCGCCGTCGAGCGCGACTTGTTTCCAGGAAGGTGAAAACGTCTTGCAGAAAATGGCAACGACGACCCAGCCCAAAACGATCCAATGAGCATGTGCGATGACCTGTCGAGAGAATCGTTGGGTGGCGCTGGTTTTCATTAATCGCGAGAGGGACGGCGACGCGGGGAGTCATTGTTGTCGCGCCGACGATCATTGGAATCGCGATCCCTGGAAGGACGCGTTTCCGATGCAACTCCCAAAGCTGCCAGGGCTTGCTGGACGGCTTCGGCCGAGACACCTCCGCTGAGATTGATGATCTCAACGTCGCCTCCCGGTTTCGCGGCAACGTCCAACTTGTCGACCATCTCGGCGATCAAGTCAAGCAGCGACTCACCTTCGGCGCTGATCAGCAAGGTGTTGCCGATCTCATCGACCCCCATGGAAAGCTTGCCATTGAAGGAGAAATCCTGGCCTCCGCCGTCTTTCCCGCTCTCGCTGTCTTCCAGGCCCGACCCGCTTTCACGATTGCTGGCGTTTTGTGCGCCCCCCCGTTTGCCGCCACCGCCACCTTGGAAGGCTTTGTCGTTGCTGCTGAGCAAATCGCGGTACGCGTCCTTGACCGTGTCGGCAATTTTTGAGGCGCTGCCGTACTGGATGTGAATCAGTTTCGTGAATCGAACTTTGCGAGGGTTGACCGGTTCCGGGACGTCCCACAACCGAATCAACTCTTCAATGGTTTGCAGTTGCTGACCAGTGGCGCCAGTGACGATCAAGGTTCCCGTGTCAGAGTTGGGAACAAACTTGAGTTTCCCCGACGCGCCCAATCCCGTCGGGCCTTTCTTGTCTGATTCGTTGTCATTGAAGAAGTAGCGATAGAAGCGATCGGCATCGTCGTCCTTGTCCTCGTCATCTTCGGCGAAGTAGTCTTCCAAATCGAGAGCCACAAAGGACACGGACGCATAGCGAATGCGGAACACATGGTAGGGCCGACGTGGTGGAGTGACCTGAAGCATCAGTTCCTCCAGTCGATCCAGTGCTTCGGTGTCGTCACTGCGGAGGATCAAATTGCCGGCTGGGTCCAGTTTGATTTCAATCTTGGGTTTGGATGAGGCGGGTTTGGTAGCAACGGTGGTTGTCGTTGCGGGCGGGGCGATTGTCCCAGGCGATGCTTCTTCGGGCTGCGTGTCATTCGTTGGGGTGTCATCCGAAACCGCATTGACCCAAGTCAATTTTTCGGTGGCTGGGTTGAGCTGCGTGAGTTCTGTTTCAGGTGGCAGGATGACAGCGGGAGCCTCTTCGGCTTCAGCTTCTGATTGATCGTCTTTGTCTTCGGACTCTCCGTCCGCTTCGCGTTCATCACCAATCACTTCGATCGGATCCTTGAATTCTTCGGCATCCGGCAGCACCAATTCAGTTCCTGAAAGTTGTTGCCAGCGTGTTTGCAAGCGTTGCAGGTACTCCAGTGTTTCGGGGGTCGCCGACGCTTCGATGACTCGCATCGTTCGTTCGCTGCCGCCGGGAGGTGGAAGTTCACCGAGTTTGATCAGCAGTGACCGGACCTCTTCCATTTCTGTTTCGTTGGCCCACAGCAAGACTTGGCGGTAGGCGACATTGGCTGTGACTCGGAACTTGTCCTTTTCTTTTTCTTTGTCATCATTGTTGCCGCCCCAGCCGTAGTAGCTGTACCGCGATCGTGAATTGTCGTCTTCGTCTGCAAGTTCTTGACCCATCAAGAATGCGATGGATTCAGCAACTTCAGCGGCACCGAGGCGTCGCAGTTGCAAAACTTCCAATCGCCGTTTGCCGCCATCGAGTCGTTCAATCAATGACTTGATGATGAAGCGGTCCGCAGCGGAGCCCGAAACGATGACCGCTGCGTTTTCTTTGTCGACTCGGATTCGTGTGGTGGGTTCGAGCACGTTCATTTCCTGAGCGATTTCGATCAGTTTTTCAGGATCCAGCGAAACCAATCGAAAGACATCGACCCGCGAGGTTGCATCGGTCAGACTGCGAAGCGATCCGCCGGGGACGTCGATGCGTTTGATGAATTCAGCGGCGATGGCCACTCGGTCGAGCGGGGCGCGAACGAGCACGGAGTTCTGTCGTGTGTTGGCGACGATGGAGATTTCAGCATCACCTTTTGCTTCGCCACCTTTGTTGCCCTGCTGCTGTTGCATCTGTTGCATTCGCTGCATCATCTGCATTTGTTGCTGCGACATCGGGGCGGATTCTTTCTTCTCCACGCCGAGGAATTGTTCGAGCATGCTCTTGGCTTCTTCGGCAGGGATGTGCCGCAGACGGAATTCCGGTGCCAACGCGTCTCGACTGGCCGCGTCCCGTTCTTCGGCGAGCAAGTGAGCGACTTGTCGCAGGTTCACTGCAACGTCCATCACCTCAATGCGATTGGTCGTTGCCAGCGGGATGATTTTGCCAGCGCTACTGAGCATGGCTTTGAGTTCTTCGGAAAGCTTTTCAGCTGACAGCCAACCGGCATCGAGCATGGTGCGAACGTAGCGGTGGTCTTCAAGTTGATCCAGTTCGCTGACTTCCACTCGCCGAACCATGCCAGGATTGACGGCGTCGGTTTTGACAATCGCAATGCCACCTTCCAGGTCCAGCATCGTGTAGCCGCGGGCGAGCAGGTGACGGTTGATCAAATCCGCCGTTTCGGCAACGGTCAAGCGATCGGGGCTGATCAAGTTGACCGTGTCGCCAGGGAGTTCTTGCCAGTCGATGGGTTGCTCGGAGATGTCGGATAGCCAACGCACCAAGTCGACCCAGCCTTGATTGCGGAATCGAAATCCAACTCTGCCATCGTCACCCACGGTCGCCTTGAGTTCGTTGGGGTCCGATGACTTGGCGTCGATGCTGTCACGACGAATGACTTTGGGGGCGGCTGATTCGGGCGGTTTGCCTTCACCGTCTTGGCCCTCTTTCTTCTCCCCGTCTTTGCCGCCTGGTTTGGCACCCGGAGGTGGGGCGCCGGGCGGTCGTCCGCCCGGACTTGGTTGAGGGCCACCCGTGACGATTGTTTTTCCGTCAGCGGTTCGGATCACCGTGGGGCCTTGGGCGAGCAAGGACGACGACAGAAACAGCACCAGGAGAACGCCGGTGGCGGGACGGAGAATCCTCCGGGAAGGTCCCCGACAACCGGTGAATCCCATCGGGCAATGAGGGCGTGGATACAGCACAAGTGCGATCGCTTTTGAGGGATGAGGGGAGGAGGGGCGACGTCAGGCTGCAATGAAGGCGGATGAATCACCCAAGTGGCCATTATGGACGAACCCCTCTGGCAATACAATGAAAACACCCCGGTCGGGCCAAAAGCGACTGCGAGATTCGGGGAAAATTCATCGTTGCCTCGTGGGGGTATGTCGATTGCAGTGGAAATCGCCGACAATGGGCCTCTCTCGAAATTTCAATCTGCTCGTTGATTTGTCGGGGCGATTTCGAACTGGAGTCGTTTCAAAATTGGGCAACGCAGTGTCGCTGTATTCGCTGCGATGAACATTTCGAGGTTTGGTTCACTACAGTATGCGTATTGCACTCCACCGGATGGTTCCGAATGCAGTGATCCCGCGAGAGATTGCTGCGGAGGCCGCTTTGAATCGAACGAAGTGACTGGCTTTCGACCACTGAATGTTGTTGGCCTTCACGTTGAGCACTGATCGTTTGATTCCCTTCCTTCACCAAATGAACACAAAGTTGTTTCCAATGACTCGTTTTTTAACGCTCCCCGTCTCATGGACACGTAAGGCTCTGTTGGGCGCTGCCTGTGGAGCTGCTTTCTTGGCCGGTGGCGTTGCGGCTCAAGCCGAACCAACGTTGACCATTGGATCGAAAGCACCTGCACTCGACATTGAGCATTACATTCACGAAGAACTGGGCAAATTCGGTCCGGTCACCAAATTTGAAGAAGGAAAGATTTACGTCGTCGAGTTTTGGGCGACGTGGTGTGGGCCTTGCATCCAAAGCATGCCTCACTTGGTTGAGTTGCAAGAACGTTACCGCGATCAGGGCGTTCAAATCGTCAGCATCTCCGACGAAGACCTGGAAACCGTCGAAGGCATTTTGGAGCGTGACTACCCCGGCAAGGAAGGCGTCACGTTTGCTGAGCTGACTTCGGCGTACACGTTGACCGTCGATCCCGATGGTTCGTCCACGGACGACTACATGCGTGCCGCGAATCAAAACGGGATTCCTGCTGCCTTTTTGGTTGGCAAGACCGGTGTGATTGAGTGGATCGGCCACCCCATGAGCATCGACGAGCCCTTGGAACAAGTCATCGAAGGCACTTGGGACCGGGAAGCGTTCAAAGAGCAAATGGCTCGCCAGGAACGCTTGGAAGAAGCGATGCAAAAGGTCAATCGTTTGGCCGGAGAAGGAAACTTCGACGACGCGATCAAAGTCATCGACAAAGTGCTCGAAGAGTTCGAGGGTGCCGACGACGAGATGAGCCAATCGGTTCGTCAGCAACTGACCCAGTTCAAATACGGTTTGCGTTTGGATTCCGGTGACCTTTCCGAAGACGTGATGACGTACTTCCGCGGGCAACTGAAAGAAGCCAAGGGCAACCCACAGGCCATGGCGCAGTTCTCCTACGGGTTGATGTCATCGATCCAGCAGGGAGCTGAGGTTGGCAAATTGGCCGATGAAACGTTGGTTGCACTGAACGCTGAAATTGAAGGTGCGGACCCGCAAATCCAACCCTTGATGCATGTTCTGGTCGCCCAGATGAACGCATCGTTGGAGCGATTCGACGCGGCGATGGAAGCCCAAAAGAAAGCCATCGAGAAATCCGAAGGCCGTCAGAAGGAACGCATGGAAGGCATGCTCGAAGAACTCCAAGAGCTTGCCGGCCAGGGTGCCACCGCTGAAGAACCAGCGGAAGAGAAAGAAGACTCGCCGGAAGAAGGTGAGTGAGTCAGGATCTGGCGGGCAGTCCCGATCAACCGTCTCGTTTACGGTTGTCGGGGATCAGTAAACGGTTTGGCTCCACCCAAGCTCTGTCGAACGTGTCGATGGAAGTGGCGGGGGGACAAGCCGTTGCGGTGATTGGTGAAAATGGTGCCGGCAAGAGTACCTTGATGAAGGTGCTGGCCGGGATCCTTCCGCCGGATCAAGGGCAGATTGAACTGGACGATCAAGTGCTCGCTTGGTCCGGTCCCCGCGACGCCATTGAAGCTGGCATCGCGTTGATACATCAAGAGTTGAATCTGCATGACAATCTGAGTGTTGCCGAGAATCTGTTTCTCGGCCGCGAGCCCTCTCGGTTTGGTTTGCTTGACCGAGCAAAACTGCGCCGAACCGCGTCGCTTTGGCTGGAGCGTGTTGGGTTGTCGGTGTCCCCGGATGCCCCCGTGGGACCGCTTCCGATTGCTTCGAAGCAGTTGATCGAAATCGCGCGAGCTTTGTCGACCAATGCTCGCGTCGTCATCATGGATGAACCCACCAGCAGCCTCAGTGAAGAGGAATCGTTGCGGTTGTTCGAATTGATCGAGCGTCTGCGGGAAGAAGGGGTTGCGATTCTGTACATCTCGCATCGCTTGCACGAGATCATCCGCTTGGCGGATCGAGTCGAGGTGCTGCGTGATGGGGAACACGTTGAAACGCTGGCGAAGCAAGACATCACGCAAGACGCGATGGTTCGTGCGATGGTGGGGCGTGATCTCACACGACGCGCTCACGGGGCCACGAAAGAATGTCTTGAGCCGCGGCTGACGGTCTCTGGATTGAAGATCGGTTCGAGCGCGGCACCGCCCGTCGATCTCCAGGTTTTTGGCGGCGAGGTAGTCGCCTTGGTGGGGTTGGTCGGAGCTGGACGGACCGAGATTGTGGAAACCATCTTTGGCGTTCGCGAACGATTTGGCGGAGAGATCTTGGTGGATTCGCAACCGCTCCGAGGTGGCGTGGATGATGCGATCGCGGCTGGGTTAGCACTGGTGCCGGAAGACCGAAAGCGAACCGGGCTGTTGCTTCAGTCCAGTGTTGGAGACAACGCAACCATCGTCTGGATGTCGCAGGAAGGTGTGTTTCGCAGCCGAAAGGCGGAACGGGCGACAGCGGCGGAGTTGATCGATCGGTTGCGGGTGAAGACAGCTTCGCAAGAAATTGAAATCGCATCCTTGTCCGGTGGAAACCAGCAAAAAGTGGCTTTGGCGAAGTGGTTGGCAGGCGATGTGAAGGTCTTGATGCTCGACGAGCCAACACGAGGCGTCGACATTGGCGCAAAATCTGAGATCTACGAAGTGATCGATCAGTTGGCGAGCCAAGGGATGGGCGTGTTGGTGGTCAGCAGTGAGATGGAAGAGGTGTTCGCGATTGCCGATCGAGTGATGGTCATCTCCGATGGTTGCGTCGCGGGAGAATTGACTCGATCGGAACTGACCGAGGAGGCCATCATGCGTCTCGCAGTGGCGAAGGGGGAACCCGCCTCAGGTACCGATTCGCCCGCTCGTTCCAGTCAGCCAGCTCAAGGTTAAAAGTTAGAATGCGTGGCAAAAATTTTGGCATCTTCGCGTTGCTGATCGCGATTGTGGTCGTCGCAACTTGGTTGGAAGGCAACTTTGTTGCCGCTGCCAATTTGAAGACGCTGATCCGTGACACCAGTTTGTACGGGTTGATCTCGATTGGTGTGGCGATGGTGATCATCACCGGCGGCATCGATCTGTCGATTGGATCGTTGATCGCTCTGTGCGGGGTGATGATGGTTCAGGTCATCGACGTACGCTATGAACGATACGATTCGGTCGGGAGCATCGTGGAGATCGAGCGACCGGAGGATGGTGACACGCGTCTTCGCATGGATGCGGTCATGGATCCGATCCGCGCCGGCGACCGAATGGTTTACGCGGGTGCGTTCAGCGAGTCGCAGGTTTACCTGACGGGCGAAGTCACCCAAGACGGCAACGTGTGGTTGACGACTGGGAACCCGGTGCGTTCCTTGCAGCCCGGAACCGCGGTGTCGATGGAGCGGATCCGCTACACCAATCCATTGCTGGCGTGTGGACTGGTGTTGCTGGCGGGTGCGTTGATCGGCGCCTTGCACGGGTTGCTTGTGACTCGGGCTCACCTGCAACCGTTTGTGGTGACGCTCTGCGGTTTGTTGGTCTATCGCGGCTTGGCCCGCGTTTGGACCGGCGACGATCAAGTCGGATTGGGCAGCGCGTTGGCCGATTTCAAAGCGACGGTGACAGGCAACGTGTTCGAATTCCCGCTGCCGTTGGTCGCGAAGTTATCAGGGGCATCGGAGTCGTGGTCCGAGTGGACTTGGATCGCATTCCCGTTCACGGGAGTGCTTTTGATTTTGGTCGCGTTTGTGGCCTGGGTGTTTCTGGAACACAGTGTCGCCGGTCGCCATCTCTTGGCCGTCGGCGAAAATGAAGAGGCGGCCCGCTTCAGTGGCATTCGCACCGAGCGTTTGATCGTGATGGCGTATGTGGTCAGCGGGTTGCTGGCGGCACTCGCGGGGATCCTGTTTCTGTTGGAGTGGAACTCGGTGCAACCCGGTTCGAGCGGCAATTTCTACGAGCTTTACGCCATCGCCGCCGCGGTGCTGGGCGGGTGTTCGCTGCGTGGTGGTCGCGGCGCCGTGTTCGGCGTGATCGCAGGTGCGGCGGTGATGCGCTGCCTCTACAAAGCCATTGTGGTCTTGGGCATTGAGCAGCAGTGGGAGATGGTGATCATCGGCGGAGCGCTGCTAGCCAGCGTGCTGTTCGATGAGATTTGGCGACGTTACCAGTTGTGGAAGTCGGCCAAGTCGGTGGCCACGAGCTAGGTCGCAGTCAGCCTGCTGATCAAGGTTGGAACGTCAGCGTGACTTCCGTGCGATAGCGTTTGCCATCGCGGAGGATGACCATCGAGATCGGACGTTGATCAGGTTGTGCCATGCCAGCCAAAGCCACCAAGTGATCGTCGTCTTCCACGTTGATGGAATCAAACTGCAGGATGATGTCGCCACGTTGCAGGTGTGCCAATTCGGCTGGTGAACCGGGACGGATGTCCTTCACCCGAGCCCCGCCCAGCTTGATTTCTTCTTGCGAACCCAACCGTGACTCGAAGTCGGGAGTGATCTTCATCGAGGCGTAGATCCCCGACGCCGGCGACAGATCCGCTGCGGCGAAGTTGGGGTCCAGCGTGACACCGAGGTACCCGCGGCGAAGGCGACCGTGAACGATCAATTCCTGGGCCACACGAGCGGCCATGTTGATCGGGATGGCGAATCCAATTCCCTCGCTGCCTCCACTGCTGCTGGCGATGGCGGTGTTCAGTGCAATCACTTCCCCGCGAAGGTTCAGCAAGGGGCCGCCGCTGTTGCCTGGGTTGATGGCCGCATCGGTTTGGAAGAAATCCTGCAGGTCGATTCGCTCTTCGCCGAGCGACAAATCACGGCGTCCTTTGGCACTCAGGATTCCGAAGGTGACCGAGTGGCTGAGTCCGAAGGGGCTGCCGATCGCAATCACGAAGTCACCAATTTGAACTTGGTCGCTGTTGGCCAATCGAGCCGCCGGTGGCATCTTGGCAAACGAGCTGGTCCCGCGACGGATGGAATCTCGTTCGGCCGATTCGATCCCCGCGATGGAGGGCGACAGTTTCATGACCGCGACATCGGTGTTGGGATCCATTAAGATCTTTTCGGGCACCCAACGCCGGCCATCACTGGTTCGCATCACGATTTGATCGGCGGCAGCCCCTTTGATGACGTGACGATTGGTCAACACCCAAGATTCCCCAGCAACGTCGAGAACGACACCGCTGCCAGCTTCATCAAACGATTCAGCGGTCGCTCCGCTGCCCTGAGTCTTGTGGGCCTCGATGTGGATCACGCTGGGTTTGACCAAGTGACTGACCCGGCGGACCAGGTTGCCTAACCGGTCAAAGTGCTCCACTTCTTCGGACAACTCGTCGAACAAGCGATCCCGTGCCACGTCGACTTGGTCGGACGTTGGCAGCATGGCTCCGGAGCGAGGTCCTTCCAGGCGTGAGCCACTGCCGATGACATTTCGTTCGGGGGCACCGTCTTGGGCTGAAGCCAGCGGGCTATGGTGAACTCCAGACAACAAGGCCAGCAACATCAGCGTTGCGGTTCGAGCGGTTGTTCTGAAGGAGAAACTCATCGGAATTCCGTCGGCGATCGGAAGGGGGGTGCCGTGAATCAAGGCACGACTGCATTCGTCACGTTGGAGATGGATCACGTTGGCGAACGTCCGGACGCGGAATGGGAACGATGAGGAACGGGGGTGCCCCGGACGCCAGCCAACCAAGTCGGCGGTTGGAGAGCGGGGCGATTCTACGCATCGTCCAACTCGCCGGACCAGCTTTCGTTTGCTGAAACGCTGAGGCATAACTGCCAGAAACCGACCAATCCGAACTCGATTTCGTTCCCGTTTGCTCATTTCGAAGGGCTAATGGGAGCGAATATTCCGGTCTTTTGGGTTAACGGGGTGTTCTATGTTGTTTGATGGGGGGCGTACATTTATTCTGAGGAGCATTATCCAATCCCTTGATTAGGGGATTCATCGCACGTGAACGGCTGGTCTCATCATGAAACGCACCACTTGGAAAGCTCGACCTTCTCTGTCCCGCACCGAAGCGAAGAAAGCTCGCACACGCTCGGAAAGTCAGAAACGTTCCAGGCGGCGACGCAGCCGCATGGAGACGCTGGAGAGCCGTCATCTGTTGGCGGCGATCAGTGGCGAAGTGTTTTTGGATCTCAATCAAGACAGCATGCAACAGGCCACCGAAGACGGTGCTGCCGACGTGCGTGTTTACTTGGATGAGAACGTCAATGGACTCATGGATGAAGGCGAAGAGTCAGTCCTGACGGACTCCGCGGGGATCTTCTCGTTCTCGCAGTTGCCAGCGGGGGAATACCACGTTCGGGTGTTGCCGGGACAAGGCTTGGTTCAAACCGCCCCGCAAGCTTCGTTTGGTTTGTTGGAAACCGTGACGGATGAATCCGGAGTGAATGTTCGCGCGTCGCAAGCGTTCCAGTTTGGAACGAACGAGGTCGACAACAAACGTGTGGTGGAGTTGCTCGGGCAGCCCATCGTCAGTCGGCTCGATGGCATCACGCGAATCAATGACGGTGATTTGCTGGCGGTGGACACTCGTGCCAACGAAGTGTTTCGGATCAACCCCAGCAACGGTGAGATCACTCGCTTGGGCACCACCAACGTCGACATCGTTGGCGGGGTGGCTTACGACGCCGTGACGGACAGTGTCTACACATTGGTGAGAGGTGGTGGCGACAATTCGTTGCGTCGTCTGGCGCAGCTGGATGTGAACACGGCCAAAGCGACTTTGATTGGTGGGGGACGTTCGGGGTTGGCATCGGTCTCGGACATCACGTTCGATCCTGTCAATCGAAGGTTGATTGGTTTCGACGACACGGACAATGAGTTCTTTGCATTTGACCTGTTTGGAAACGGCCAAACGCTGTCCTATTCGTCGCGAAGCGTGGACACGTTCACGATGAGTTTGGCTGGTTCGGATCTCACGGCAGGGCTGCCGGCGGACAGCACCTACGTGACCATGTTTGACGCTGATGACACCGATTTGGTGTCGACCATTTTGGTGGATGTCGACACGGGGGAGGTGACTGATTCGTTTTTCGTCAGTCAACCGATCAAGCCGGTGGCGCTGACACGTCCGACGACGGGCAACAACTCTCAGTATGTGGAAGTGACAGAATTCCAAACCGTTGCCGGTTTGGAATTTGGAATCTCACAGGACGTGATCGGATTCCGAGTTCGTCCGAGCAACCCGGAATCAGGTGTGGGAGCCTTGGGCCAAGAAGGGCTGACGGTGGTCGGCGGTGCCATTGGTCCTGATGTGGTGGAAGTCACCTTGAACCGACGTCCGGAGGCTGACGTCGTTTTCAATCTGGGTGTCTCGGCGCCCGGCGGAAGCAATCCCGGTGTGACCCTGGAAACCAACCAGCTCGTCTTCACGCCGGACGATTGGGACCAAGTCCGCCGTGTGTTGGTGTCACCGGACGCTGACAATCCCGTCAACGTGATCACCAACATCGATCTTGAGATTTCGGTGGATCGTGACCTGTCGGATCCCGCGTGGGGCGATCTGCCGCTGAAGAGTGTGGGGGTCCGTGTGTTGCCGCCAGTGTTGTCGGTGGATTTGAATCAGCCGGTGATCAATGAATTGATGATCGACGCTGGCTTCACCGCAGACTTCAGCAACCTCAGTGATCAGTACATCGAACTGCGAGGCACACCGAACGAGCGATTGGCCAACGGGACGTATTTTGTTGCGATTTCAGAAGACAGCTCCAACGAAGGATCGGTTGAAACCATCATCGACCTGTCGGGACAAACCTTTGGGGCCAATGGTTTCCTGGTTCTGCTGCAGGAAGGCAACACTTACGAAGCCGCGTTTGGTTCGCGAGTTCTGGAAAGCGATCAGTCCGGTTTCTTGGGGTTGCCCGACGGGATTTATTCGGATGAGTCCAACAACGGTTCCTTGTTTCGGACCTTTGACAACCGCGGCTACTTCTTGATTCAAACCGATGTCCCACCAGCGTTGGGGGATGACATTGACACCGATGACGACCAACGAGCGGACGAAGGTGGTTTGTTGTCGACTTGGCACGTGATGGATGCCGTCTCGATCCAAGACTATATCTTTGGTGATAACTTCGCTTACGCACCGATTCTGTTTGCGGAGAACATCAGTTCGACCTCACGCAGTTACGTGTTGCCACCAGGCGGAACGGTGGTGGAAGCCGATGGGTACGGTTACGTCGGTCGACTCGGGGATTCCATCGGGTCTTCGCCGGAAGATTGGGTTTTCGGAACACCGGTTGATGCCGCCGATGGATCAGCGGTGGATTTTGAAACTGGCGGCAAGCATGAGCTGCTGGCATCGTCGGTTTCGCAGCCTGCGCTTGCGGACCGGTTGCTCAACCACATTGGAGAAAGCAACTTCGTTGGCGGTGTTCGCGGGCAGATTTTGTTGGCACCTTCCGCGGGCGCCATCGCCAACGGGGCCCCGGCGGATTTGCGGTTGCCCGGTCAGGGGATCACCGTCTTTGCTGACACCAACGACAATGACCGCTTGGACGATTTGACATTTGTCGTGGAACCCGATGATGTGGTCCCACCGTTTGATCCGCTGGACCCCACGGTCCAGGATCTGACGTATGTGCTGACCAACGAGTATCCAGGTGTCACGATCACCAGCACGAGTGGGAGCCTTTTCTCGAACACGCCTGTGTTGGCAGAACGCCAGTACTTGAGCGGTCGGATCAGTGGCAACCGCGTCTTCAGTGACGGTGGTTTCCAGCAGTTCACAACCTACAACCGCTTGCGGTTTGATTTCTATCGCCCCGTCAAATCCGTGTCCATCGATGCGCTCGGCAGTGCCTTCACGTCACTGGTTTCTTACGGACGTCTGGACGCCTACAACGCCGACGGTGATTTGATCGCCACCGCTGTCAGTGGCGTGTTGGTCAACGGTCGCCGCGAAACGGTGAGCTTGTCGGTGCCCTTTGATGAGATTGTTCGTGTCGAAGCCTATTCGGACACCACGATCACCGGTGGGACAACGTTTGGTGCCTTTGATCGATTGACCTACGTGCAAAGCGAAGCGTCCACGGAAACCGATCAAGACGGCATCTATGAATTGCGATCGTTGTTTGAGGGCAACTATGACTTGCAGGTTCAAACGGGCACGGGGGCGACCGCCCTGCTCGGCACCGCCGAACATCCTTTCACCGTGTCACGCTTTGAGAACTATGTCTTTGAAGATGTGTTCCGCGTCAACACGCTTCCGAAAACCTCTGACCAAGTGATCTTGGTCGACGAGAATTTGCCGGTTGGAACGGAGATCATTGTTCAGCAAGCCGATGATGCGGATCAGCCGGTCGATGGTGGCGTGCCGCTGCTGTACGAAATCATCGGTGGGAATTCAGCCGGGCTGGTGGTCGATTCAGGAACGGGGAACTTGACCGTGACCGGCGACGCCGATTTAGATTTTGAGACGGAACCGAATCGAATCATCTCAATGCGAATCACCGATGCCGCGGGTGCGAAAACAACCAATCGCATCACGATTTCGCTGCGGGATATCAACGAGGCGCCGGTCGTGCAGGACACGCCTTTGGTGGTCACCGAAGACGTGCCGGCAGGTTCTGCAATTGGACGGATCCAAGCGTTTGATCCCGACATCGCCTACAACCAACAGTTGTCCTTTGAGTTGGTCGGTGGCGAAGCTCAGGATGATTTCAGCGTTGACCCGGTGACCGGGGTGGTGACGTTGTTGAATGCCGGCAGCTTGGATTTCGAAAACAACACACAGCGAACGTTGTTGGTTCGTGTCAGCGATGACGCAGCGATTCCAGCAGAGAATGTCGTCGAACAGTTGATCTTGGTTCTCAACGAGAACGATCGGCCGACGATTTCACAAACGCAGTTCACGTTGCCGGAAGCCGCGACCGGAGAACTGTTCCGGTTGGAAGTCAGCGATCCCGACGAAGGCCAGACGCATCACTTCGAAGTTGTTGGCGGAAGCGCGGCCAACTTCCTGCGTGTCACACAAGAAGGTGCGGTGCGGTTGTTGCCAGGTGCTGAATTGGACTATGAGTCGTTCCCAAATATGACGTTGAGACTTCGTGTCAGCGACAACGGCAGTCCACCCTTGGCGGAAACGGTGAACATTCAGATCTCCTTGTTGGATGTGAATGAATCACCGAGGTTGCAGCCCACGGTGGTGCAGTTCAATGAAGGCAGCATTCCTTCGGCCGATCAAATCTTGACGTTGGTGGATCCGGAGCAACGTCCTCAAGATCACAGCATTGAATGGCTGGATGGGCCTTCGAACTCATTGTTTGAATTTGTGGCTGGAACCGGCGCAGATGCGGGAACAGGAACGTTGCAAATCGCCTCTGGCGTGGAATTGGATTACGAGGATCAAGCGGTTCATTCGTTGAGTTTCCGAATCACGGACACGGTGGATAGCTCCGTCCTTCCCGTCACCGCAACCTTGCTGGTGGAAGTGCTCAACCAGAACGAAAGTCCCAGCATCACCACCGAGCGTGTGGTTGTTTCGGAAGTGCCCTATCCCAACGGTGCTCCCAGTTCGAGTGAGGCGTGGGTGATTGTCGGCCGGATTGGTGTGACGGATCCCGATGGGGATGTGGTCACGGCTCAATTGGTTGGCGGCACCGGTTTTGGGAACTTCGATTTGGATCCCAATTCGCGTTTGCTTCGCGTTCGTCCCAACGCGGTCTTTGACGCGGATGTACCGGGGGCCCCTCCGTTGACATTGGTGGTTCGTGCGGACGACGGCACAACGTCGACGGACCGTACCCTCACGGTCCAGGTCAACAATGTCAACGAGCCACCCGTGTTTGACATGTCGCTCGCCAATGCGACGTTCCAAGACCGAGCGTTGGTCAGTGGCCAGTACCTGGAAATGCAATTGCCCGATAACATGGTCAGCGATCCGGAAGGCGGCAACTTCTCGATCCGCATCTTCGGTGAATCAGGCACGTTGCCAAGCTGGATGAAATACGACATCGAAACGCAGACGTTGACGGGGACTCCGGGGCCTTTGGATACCGGTGTTTATCAGTTGACGGCTCGTGCATTGGAATTCGGCCCTCGCCCATTGGCGACGGATGTTGAATTCACTTACACGGTTGCGATGGGGACCACACCGTTTCAAAACGGCCGCAACCGTTATGATGTCGATTCCAACCAATCCGTTGCACCGCTGGATGCACTGCGAATCATCAACCACTTGCAAGCCAACGGTCCCGGACCGATGGATGTCGGCAGTCTGGAGTCATTCCCAGGGTTCCTGGATGTTTCCGGCAATGGGGAAGTGACTTCGCTCGATGCGCTGCTCGTGATCAACGAGATCAATCGCATGGCCAACGAAGCCGCTCAGGCTGTCGCGGGGGCTGAACCCATCGCAGTCGAGACTTCCGTCGATGATTTCTTGCGTCGGGAAGACGCGGTGGACGAGGTGTTGGCAGCGGAACTGAATGCACCGACACTGTTTTAATGGAAGATGATGAGGCACGATGGTAGAAACGGGCACGGACGCCGATGACGCTTTGCCTGATTCAAGCTTGCGTTCCACCCGCTGGGCTCACGCCGAGCGGGTGTTGAAGGAATCCTTTGGGTTCGAGCGTTTGCTGCCGCCTCAACGGAAGGTCATTGAACGACTGTTTGACGGTCGCAATGTGGTCGCGGTGATGCCAACGGGAAGTGGCAAAAGCTTGTGCTACCAATTGGTCAGCCAATGTTTGCCTCACCTGACCGTCGTGGTGTCGCCCTTGGTCGCTTTGATGAAAGACCAAGGCGACTCGCTGAAACGGCGAGGCATCGAGGTGGCAAGGCTGGACCATTCCGCGTCGCCGCAAGAGCTGCGTTTGGACTTGCAACGTGTTCGATCGGGGCACTGCAAGTTGCTGTACGTTTCCCCAGAACGTTTTTTTAACGAGCGTTTTCGTGCGGTCTTGGGTGAGACACCGATCTCGATGTTGGCGGTCGACGAAGCCCATTGCATGAGTGAGTGGGGGCACCACTTTCGTCCCGATTACCTGCGGTTGCCGGACGTGGTGGAGGAGCACAGCATCCCGCAAGTGCTGGCGTTGACTGCGACGGCGCCGACGCGAGTCGTGCGTGAAATTCGGTCCGCGTTTGGGTTGGAGCGAACCGATGTTGTGAAGCTGCCGACACATCGTTCGAATTTGCACCTGCAGTGCACCCAGGTGACCTCTCGAGAGCGGGATGAACGCTTGCTGGAACAGCTTCGGGCGGCGGCCAAGTCCCGAAGCAAGGGCGTCACGATTGTTTACGTCACTCGTCGTCGAACCGCCGAGCAACTGGCAGAATCGCTGAACGAAGCAGGTCTTTCCGCGATGGCGTACCACGCAGGATTGACCGGCGAACAGCGCGATGCGATCCAGCACTGGTTTTTGGAATCCAACCAAGGCATTTTGGTCGGCACAGTTGCGTTTGGCATGGGGGTGGACAAAGCCAACGTTCGCCGAGTGATTCACTACAACCCGTCGTCCTCATTGGAAGGGTATAGCCAAGAGATCGGGCGGGGCGGTCGCGATGGCAAAGCGACACAGTGTCAGACGTGGTTGGTTCCCGAAGACCAAGTCGCGATTCGCAATTTGCCGTGCAGCGACTGGCCGACGAAGGCGTCCGTGGAACGTTTGTTGGATCGATTGATCGGCCAACCGGATTCGTTCTATTTGGCGCTTGGCAAACTGGCGTGGGAAGTGAATTTGTCTGCCGGCGTGCTGGGGACGTTCATGATCCAGTTGCGCCAACGTGGATGCCTGGAACTGCTGCCCGCTCGGTACGACGTCTATCGAGTCAAACCGAGGTGCGAGATTTCGGAAATTGTTTCGCGGAGTGAAGCGATTGACCCGGAGGCTGCGGAAGCGATTGTGGCTTCGTTGGTCAAAGCCAAGCGGGCGTATCGCGTCAACTTGGTTCTGGCGACGCGGCAATATGGCGTGTCCCGGATTCGCCTGGTCGCGGCGCTCGAGGCGTTGGCGTTGTCCGGGATCATTGAATTGGAATCGTCTGAGTTGATGCACGGGTACCGCTGGGTCGAGCGGATTGCTCGGCCCGCGGCGACGGTGAAGCACTTGCTGAAACGCTTTGACGCGTCGATGGATGCGACGCAGCAGCGAATCGATTCGATGATGGGTTTTTTGGCCTGCAGCGAGTGTTTGCCGGTCTCGATGGCGGCTCATTTTGGTTCCCGTCGCTCGCGGCCCTGCGGGAAATGTTCGGCCTGTCGCGGCGAGGGGCCGTGGGATACCCAGCTGAATCCACCCGATTCGATCGGCGATTCGGCCTCCAAAGCGATGGCAGATGCGATGGCCGAGTATCCCGACCTCTTTTCAGATCCGATCGATCGGGCCAAATTCCTGTGTGGCTTGTACACGCCCGCTTTCATGCGTTTTCGCGTGAACCGGCATTTCGGCTTTGGTGTCTGTGAATCCGTTCCCTTCACGACCGTTTTGGCGGCCATGCGGGCGAACTGATTCGATGGGATCACTCGCTCACCAGGCTGCTGATTTGGTCGTCAGTGACGTTACAACGCATGTAGGATGGGCACTTTTGCCCGTCAGAGTGGTGGATGTCGGCCAAGAGTGGCCAACCGACAACAAAATCAATTCGCCGTCGTGCGTCGGGTTAGGACTGGCAAGCTGATGTTGTAAAACGACCGACGGCACACCGTTCCACCGACTTTGTCCTCTCGTAACCCCGTTTCCGCGAAACCGCTTTTTGAGATTGGCACCCATGATCACCATCGTTGACTACCAAATGGGAAACCTCCGCAGCGTCCAAAAGGCGGTGGAGCGTTCGGGCGTGGAAGCGGAGATCACCAGTGACGCCAGCCAGATCGCGGCGGCCGAACGGTTGATTCTGCCGGGCGTGGGAGCGTTTGGGGATGCGATTGGCGAAATTCGTCGCCGCGATTTGGAAAAACCGATCAAGGACTTCATCGCGTCGGGCAAACCTTTTTTGGGAATCTGCCTGGGCCTGCAAATGTTGTTTGAGCAGGGGCTGGAAGGCGGCACCCACGAAGGCCTGGGGGTGTTGGCTGGCGACGTGGTCCCGTTTGAATTGCCGGTGGAATACAAGGTCCCGCACATGGGATGGAACGCGGTCGACGTTCAATCGGCGGGGGCCGATCTGGGCATTCCATCCGGAACTCATTTTTACTTTGTTCACTCGTACTACGTTCGTCCGACCGATCCGTCGGTGATCGCGCTGACCTGTGACTACGGCGGCGAGTTTTGTGCTGCCGTGCGTCGTGGCAACTTGATCGCGACGCAATTCCACCCCGAAAAGAGCCAGGGAGACGGACTGCGATTGATGCAGCGTTTCGCAACCTCGCCGGTCGAAGTCGCCTGAGTCACCCGCCATCCAGCCTGGAACACACATCCATGAATTCATCCATCTCGACTCCACCCGCGCACCAGCTGCAAACCGAAAACGGGAGTTTGCAAATTCGGTTTGAGTGGCAGCAGGATCGCTACGCTCACGTCGTTCGCTGGCAGTCTGAATCGGGCGAGGTGTGCGAAGCTCGCAGCGAAGAAGGCTCGTCCGACCAGGATTGGCCCGCCTCGCCAGCACTTCAACAGTTGTCGACCGAGACCATCGAAGGCGTGCCGACGATCCTGGGAGTCGGCTGTGCCGGCAGCAGCCACTTCAGCGTCAGCGTGCAAGTGTTGGAAACAGGCGGCACCGCGGCAGATGAGAACCCGCTCCCTGCTGTTCGATTCGACTGGGCGGTGAGGATGTCGGCTGCCGCTGCGAAGGAGCATCCGGACGCCGACTTGGGGACCAAGTACACGGCGGAAAAAATGCTGGCAAGTTCTTTGCATGGGCAAACCGAAACGGTTTGCGATCCAACATCGGATGGCGGATCCCGATTTGTGCCGGATCCATCCGGTGGTGGTCGCACACGGCAGTGGAGCTACGATCTGCTCGGGGCGGCTTGCGCAGATCCCGAGTAGCGCAAGTCGTCAAGACTTTCGGGGATTCGTGCTTCCAATCGAAACTCTTGACGAGTTTCGCTACCCGAACCCTTCTCCATCCGGTGGTGGGCGCACACGGCAGTGGAGCTACGACCTGCTCGGGGCGGCTTGCGCAGATCCCGAGTAGCGAAAGTCGTCAAGACTTTCGGGGATTCGCGCTGCCAATCGAAACTCTTGACGAGTTTCGCTACCCGAACCCTTCTCGGTTGCAAGCGACTCGTGAAGTAGCAGAATGACCTAAACCATCGGCGGTTCATGGGAAACCGACCGCTCGCCCTCGGATTGAAATACACTGTGGGTTTTCATTCCTCAGGATGCTGCCTTGATGTCGAACCCCATTCCTCGTCGCCAAGCGTTGTTGGCGGCCTCCACTGTCGCAGCGGCGGCTTTGCCCGCCACTCAACTTCTCGCGGGAGAGTCACGCACGATGCTTGCTGCCAAGACGAATTTGATGGACATGATTCCAGTGCCACCGCTGGCGATGAACACCAGCACGCTTCGCGGGCACAACTTGACCGTGCCCCAGCAAATCGAGGTCGTTGCGAAAGCCGGATTTGATGGCATCGAACCGTGGATCCGTGACCTGCGAAGCTATGTCGACGGGGGCGGCAGCGTTTCCGATTTGAAGAAGCAGCTCGACGACGCAGGACTGAATGTTGTCGGTGCGATCGGATTTGCCCGTTGGATCGTGGATGATCCGGCGGAACGCCAAGCCGGTTTGGACGAAGCCAAGCGGGACATGGAGTTGGTGGCATCGCTCGGTGGCAAACAAATGGCAGCGCCTCCGATTGGCGTTCACCGAACCGAAGAACTTGGTGAGGACGGGGCACCTTCACTGGAGACGATCGGCGAACGTTACCGGGCCATCTTGGAGCTCGGTGACACGATGGGAGTGACTCCGTTGTTGGAGCTCTGGGGGTTCTCGCCGGTGCTGCATCGCCTGGCGGAGTTGGCCTACGTTTCGACGGCCGCCGCTCATCCGTCCGCCGCCGTGCTGCCGGATTTCTATCACATCTACAAAGGCGGCAATGAGATGTCGTCACTGGGGATGATCGAAGCGTCCCGCATGCCGTTGTTCCACATCAACGACTATCCCGGCCAGCCCGGCATCGATGTCATCGCGGACAAAGACCGGGTGTATCCGGGCGACGGGGTGTGTGACTTGGTGGGCACGATTGCGATGTTGCTTCGCAACGGATTCGTCGGCACGTTCTCGCTGGAGTTGTTCAACCCAGGTTATTGGAAGCTGCCCGCTGAGCAGGTCGCCGCGGAAGGTTGCCAGAAATCTCGCGACGTGATCGCCCAAGCGGTGGAAGCAGCGAAGCACGCCGCAGCCAACCAGGCTTGATCCGAATGAATCCGATTTTTGCCTGGGGACGACGGCACGGGTTTCTTCTGACGTTGGCGGTTTTGTTCGCGATTGGATTCACCGCCGCTGACGTGCTTCGTCCGGTCGCGGAGCAGGAATGGCTTCGCGGCGCGGTCGTGTTTGCTGTCATGTGGGCATCGGGGATGACGCTGCCGTTGCGATCGGTGACGGATGCGGTGCGGCGCCCCATGGCGGTGCTGGCCGCGGTCAGCCTCAACACGCTGGCGGTTCCTGTGGCGGCCTGGTGGATTGCAGGGTGGATGGCGCCGGAATGGAGGTTGTCGTTCTACGTCGCTTCGTTGGTGCCTTGCACGCTTGCGTCGGCGATGGTGTGGACGCGCCGCGCCGGGGGCGACGATTCGATTCCGATGTTGACGACGGTGGTGACCAATCTCGCCTGCGTGGGTGTGATCCCATTGGGATGGTGGTGGGTGTCGGAAACCGAAGCCGTGGTGGAACTCACCCGTGGTCTGCAGGCGGTGGCTGGATCGGCAGTGACGGCCGAGGCCGCTGGAGCGGGCGGTCAGACGTTGGGGGAGCAAGCGATCAAGTTGGGATTGGTGGTGGTGGCTCCGTTGACCTTGGCCCAGTGCATGCGTCTTGGGGGGTGGGCCGAGTGGGCGGATCGAACCAAGCCAAGGCTGTCTTGGGCAGCGCAGGGCGGCATCCTGACCATGGTGGTGTTCGGTGCCGTGACCACCGCCGACAAGCTGGCCTCGATCACCGAGGAAGGCGGGATGGCGGTCTTTGCTCAACTGATCGCGACTGCCTCGGTGATTCACCTGCTGTGTTTGCTGGCCGGAATCCTATTGACCCGTTGGGTTCTGGGACGCGGCCCCGAGACACAGATCGCCGTGGGTTTCTCCGCCAGCCAGAAGACGCTCGCGATTGGCTTGCAAACATCCATGGACCTGGGGGTCAGCGTGTTGCCGATGATCATCTACCACGTCATTCAGTTGGTCTGGGACACCGTGGTCGCTGACGCTTGGATGGCAAGGGGAAAGAAGGATTCGTCTGACTGAAGCTTGCGCAGCCATCTCGGGGCTTCCACCCCGAGCGATCGAGGCCGTGCAGTTTTTTAATGCCGTTTTTGAGCGGGTTTTCACTTGTCGCACCTCCCCTGAAACGAAGTTTCAGGGGAGGTCGAGCGACGCCGTTCAGGCGTCCGCGAGGGAGGGGGCACGAGCATGGGATCGCAGTATGAATTGCCCTCCCCCGAAAACCTCGCTGAAGGCTCGTTTCTCGACCCCTCCCGTTTCACGGGCGGGGTTCGCAAGATTTGATGAGCACTGCACTTAAAAACTGCACGACCTCGATCCACGAGGTCTCCGTCGGAGCCTTGGACGCAAATTCGCCCCCGAGGCGCCGTCAAAACTAAGCAGGTCGGCAGGAGTGATCAAGCACAACCATGTGAGCCGTTTGGGCGTTAGCCCCGGTTGTGCGTGAAAACCGTGGCTAACGCCAGCGGCTCACATACCCGATGACACCTGCGTACCTGCTTAGCTCGGAGCGGAAGCCCCGAGACCAGCGTCCCACGCTCAGAGCAGTTCGTTCCAGCTCAAGCCGAAACGTTGCAAGTACTTTCGCAAGCGGTCGGCGTCGTTGGGTTTGGCCTTTGCTTTACGTGACTCGGCAAACAGGGTTCGGCCGGCGTGTGACAGTGATCGGCTTTCGCGACAAACCCGAATGACATCGGCAAGTTGCACGCGATCGAAGCGATCCAGCTTCGAGACTTGGGTTTCGTCCAAGCAGCTGGTCAAGATGGACGTGTCCTCGCGGTGGGCATCGGCGACCTGCCAACTGGATCGCAAACGGGCGATTTCCTCGGTCACCAATTCGATCGTGATGCGTCCGCCTTCGGCAAGCGTGCCCATTCGCGTCACGGCCGCATTGAGATCGCGAAAGTTGGCGTTCCAAGGTGTGGCGGGATCCATGGCGAAATCGACAAACGCCTTTCGAGCCTCTTTGCTGATCGTGACCTTCTGTCCGGAGTCACGCGTGAACTGCTGCAGCTCGTAGTCCAGGTTGGGGTCGATGTCGGCTCGCCGTTCATGGAGGCCGGGCAATCGAAACGACCAAAGGTTGATTCTTGCCAGCAGGTCTTCGCGAAACCTGCCCGCACAGACTTCTGCGATCAAATCACGATTCGTTCCCGCGATCAATTGAAAGTCGCTGTGGATGCTTTGGTCGGACCCGACCGGCGTGAATTCTTTCTCCTCGATCGCCCGCAGCATCATCGCTTGTTCATCCAGTCCCAGTTCACCGATCTCGTCGAGGAACAGCATGCCGCCATCGGCGGATTTTAGCAGTCCCGCACGTGCCGAGCTCGCTCCCGTGAAGGCTCCCTTGGTGTGACCGAACAACGCTGACATGGCCTGTTCGCCTCGGATCGTTGCGCAGTTGACTTCGACGAACGGGCCGCTGACCTGTCGCCGGCTGTGCTTGAGTTCGTAAACGAGTTTGGCAAGCTGCGTTTTGCCAGCCCCAGTCGGACCGGACATCAAGATCGGTGCCTTCGTCGCCAGAGTCACTCGCTCGATCCGGTCAATCAGTGCATTGAAGGACGGGTCCTTGGTTTCAATGCCGTGTTTGAGGATGGAGCGTGCTTCGTCTTGTTCTTGACCAAAGCGTTTGGCCAGTTCGTCGTAGCGGGACAGATCCAAGTCGATGATCTGGAACGTTCCCTGAACCGAGGCCGCCTCCTGTTGCTTGGATCGACCTCTCGCTGGCGGCGGCGACGTTTGAATCAAACGCCCCGGCAAGTGACGGGACTCCGTCAACAGGAACAGGCAGATTTGTGCGACGTGGGTCCCGGTGGTGATGTGAACCAAGTAGTCTTCGGCGTCCGTGTCGAAGGCGTAGTCGCGAGAGAACTGATGCAGTCCCGCGTAGACCTCTTCCAGATCCCACGGATCTTTCAATGCGATCGGATGCACTCGCACGGACGTTTCAGGGGAGACGGTCTCGATGTCCTGGACGACTTGGTCGGCCAGCTTGGAGTAACGACGTTCGGCGATCAGTTCGAACCGATCGACGATCAAGTCATCCTGCTGGCAGATCGCCACCGAGGGGCGCCAGGTGCCCCACCGATCGCGAGATTTGCGGGGTTGGTCGAGATGGACGCCGAGCAGGCCGATGACAACGCATTTTTTGTTCATATCCCACAGTATAACTGGCGAGCGTTTTGGATAAGTCTTGGGTGTGTTGCCCACTCCCGTGAATTGAGCTGTGTTTTTGTAAGTCATTGTGGTGATGCATCTTACGTTCTTTGCCGGGGGTTTGGCACGGGGGATGCGTTAAGAAACCAACCACAGCATTCGAAATTCTCCAGCACGAGGCTTCCATGACCACATCCACCAAGACTCGCTCCACCCCGAATTCGCGATTCAAGTACTCCGGCCCCGGAATGGTTTCGACCGGCGAAGCGACCGCGTTGCTGCGGACGGAAACGACCGCGCCGATTCGGGTCTTCGGAACCGAGTCCATTCGCGAAACCTTCGACGACTTGTGTTTGCAGCAAGCCGTCAATTCGCGATTGGCCCCCGGGGTCACCGATCTGGTTTTGAATCCCGACGCGCACTGCGGTTACGGAGCACCAGTGGGTTGCGTGATGGTTTCGCCCACTCACATTTACCCAGGTCCGGTTGGTGTCGACATCAAGTGTTCGATGAGCTTGTTGCAATTGGATCTTCCTGCCGAAGCGATCGAGGACCGCAAGGTTCGTCGAGCGTTGATTTCGGCGATCTGCCAGCGCACGCCGACGGGGGCTGGGAAGGGGCAGCGCAGCGTGACCAAGGCACGGCATGTCAACCGAACCCTCGGGAAGCAATTGGTGACCGAAGGGGCAAGCGACGATGTGTGCCGCGCTCTTGGGATCCCGACCGGATGGGCATTCCGATGTGAAGACTCACATCATGTCGGACACGATGACACGGGGTTGGCACTCGAGAGTCGACTCGAATCGATCCTGGGGCATCGCCACATGAGCAACTTCAGCGACAAAATGCAGCAACTGGGGTCGTATGGAGGCGGGAACCACTTTGGTGAATGCGAAGTCGTGGAAGTGGGCGACAACGACCGCGCCCGTGAAGTGGCTCAGACGTTTGGTCTGATCGATGGAAACGTTGCGTTCTTGTCGCACTGTGGATCTCGCGGGTTTGGTCACAACTTGGCCTCGGGCCAATTCCGTACCTTGCAAGACAAGTTTGATCGGTGGGGGATTCCGCTGCCTGCGGGCGATCGCCAATTGGTTTACGCTCCTTTGGGAACCGAGGAAGCGAATGACTACCTCGATGACATGGCGTTGGGAGCGAACTTCGCGACCGTGAACCATTTGCTCATCAATGCTCTCGTACTGGAAGCGTTCCAAGAAGTGATTCCGGGAACCCGCGGGAACTTGGTTTACTTCATCAGTCACAACATCGCTCGAAAGGAAATCGTGGACAATCGACCAGCCTGGGTGCATCGAAAGGGAGCCACGCGAGCGATGCCGGGTGGCCACCATTCGCTTGCCAACACTCCGTTTGCAAAATCGGGACACCCGATTTTGTTGCCGGGGAATCCACGCGATGGGTCAGCGGTGATGGTGGCTGAGGAAGGTGCGTCGGCGTCTTGTTACAGCGTCAACCATGGTGCGGGACGGACACTCGGGCGTCGTCATGCCAAGCGTGTGCTGGATCAAGCGACGGTGGACGCGGAATTTGATTCCAACGACATCTTGAGCAATTGCCGGAAGTACCCGATCGACGAAGCCCCCGCCGCTTACAAGGACTTCAATGAGGTCCTGCGTTCGGTCAAGTCCGCTGGATTGGCGAGCGAAGTGGCTCGTTTGAAAGCCCGTTTCGTGATCAAGGATGCGAGCAAAGCAGATGATTGAAATCAATGGAAGCGAGGGCGAAGGGGGCGGGCAGATTGTCCGCTCTTCGCTCGCCCTCGCGGCGGTCACGGGGCAACCCATTCGCCTCACCAACATTCGCGGCGGTCGCAAGAAACCGGGGCTGCTGCGTCAGCATCTGGCAGGTGTGCGGGCGATCAAGCAGGTTTGTTCGGGCGACGTCAGCGGAGACCAATTGGGTTCGAATGAATTGACGTTGGTGCCTGGGGAATTGTCCGGCGGCGACCATTGTTTTGAAGTCGGTTCGGCGGGCAGTGCGATCCTGGTTGCGCAGACCATCCTGCCGGTTCTTCTGCATGCGGATGCACCCTCGACGATCGAGATTGGCGGTGGGACGCACGCGGCTTGGGCACCGCCATTTGATTTCTTTCGGCGTTGCTACCTGCCGTTGTTGGCTCGGATGAATGCGAACGTGGAAGTCGATCTTGAATCCCACGGGTTTTACCCTGCCGGTGGCGGGCGGATGGTGATGAAGGTCACGCCCTCCTCCGGCATGAATGGGCTCACATTGACGGACCGAATCGGGAAACTGAAACCGAAGGTCACCGCACTGGTTTCCCGGATTCCAGCATCGGTGGGTGAACGGGAGTGTGACCTGATCGCACGAAAAACCGGATGGGACAAGAAGGCATTCCAGGTGCTCGATGTTCCGCGAGCCGGTGGTCCGGGCAATGTGGTGATGATCGAACTGGGGTTTGACAACGTCTGTGAATTGATCATTGGGTTCGGCAAGATCGGAGTCAAAGCGGAGCAGATTGCGCGTGCGACGCTGCGAGAGGCTCGAGCCCACTTGGCCAGCGAGGTTCCCGTGGGAGCGTACCTGGCCGATCAATTGTTGTTGCCGATGGGCTTGGCCGCGCGCCACGGGCACCGCAGTGAATTTCGCACGGGACCATTGTCGCAGCACAGTCAAACCCACATCGAGGTGCTGCAGCGTTTTCTCGATGTCAAGATTCAGTCTGTCACTGATGAAAACGGTTCCGTCCACGTCAGCGTTGAAGGAAACGAAGGCTAGCCGAGATCGATTCGGCAACGCGGAATCCGACTGTCATGATTGATCGTGCGGGCAACGCTACCCCCCAGTCGTCTCGTTGGCGACTCGAGTGTGTTGGCGTCCTGGCGTTTCACTCTTGGGACGGGTGGTGGATGTTGGTTCAACGCAAAGACGCAGAGACGCAGAGCGATGGTTGGGGAGGTGCGTGCGATCGGCTTTCTAGCGTCTGTTAAGCAGGTCGGCAGGAATGATCGGGCATAATCATGTGAGCCGTTGGGGCGTTAGCCCCGGTTGTCTGCAGGCGGGGGCAGGACGCGAGTTGAAATGCCGTGCTCGCAACAACTTGCGAACCTCGCCCGTGGGCGACGGGCTTGTCGATTTTGCTGTAGGTTGGCCACTCTTGGCCGACATCCGCAACTTGGACGGGCAAGAGTGCCCATCCTATATGCGTGAAAACCTTGTTGACGAATCAATCGACAAGCCGCAACGGAAGCGGGCCGCGAATGGGTTGGCGAAGAGAGGCTTCGCTGGTGGACGGTGGGGAGTTGGTGGCGGGGAGGCTGAGAGGCGGGGCGGTGATTGAAAAAGTGAAATTGTAAATTGTAAAGTTCAAATTGTGCGGGGCTCTCCGGGGATGGGGAACACGCGTCACTTCCCATGCCCGGCCCTCACCCTCGCGCACGCCTGAACGGCGTCGCTCGAGCGAGTGGTCTGTCACGACTTGTTTTTCGGGTAGTGGACGAGGCCACGAGTCCTGAACTGGCGTCCAATCCAAGGATCGTGGCCTCATCCACTACGATCAACCCTCACTTTTAGCTGTAACAGACCACTGGTTTATCGCTCTTCCCAAACTTCGTTTTGGGAGAGGTACGTCAGGTGGAAATCCGCCGAAAAGCGGTGTCGGAAGGTGCACGACCTCCGAAGCTGGGGGAGAGCTCACGGATTGATTCGAGTCAGGTTGGCAGGCGTCTTTCGGCGACTGGCGTTCTCTTTACAGGATCAACTTCATGAGTTCTTCGGCGGAGAGTTTGGCGGATGACTCGGTGCCTTCGAGCAGGCTGTCGGCGAGGTCGCGTTTGCTTTCATGGAGTTTCAGGATTCGTTCTTCAATGGTCCCTGTGGTGATGAATCGGTACACCGTGACGGGCCGCTGTTGTCCCATCCGGTGGGCGCGGTCGGACGCTTGGTCTTCCACCGCGGGATTCCACCAGGGGTCCATGTGGATCACGTAGTCGGCTGCCGTCAGGTTCAACCCCACGCCCCCGGCTTTCAAGCTGATCAAGAACACATCGCCTTCGCCGTCCTGGAAGGCATCCACGCTGGTCTTGCGTTTCTTCGCGGGCGTGCTGCCGTCCAGGTACTGATACGAAATCTGACGTTCATCGAGTCGGTCTCTCAAGAGTTGCAGGTGGCCGACGAACTGGCTGAACACCAACACCTTGTGACCGCCCTCGATCAGATCCGTCACCGTTTCAGTGAACCGTTCGAGTTTTGCTGCTTTCAGGCCTGCGTTGGCGTCGACTAGATCGGGGTGACAACAGAATCGTCGCAGACGCATCAATTCCGCCAGGATCTTGATGTGCATGGGGCGGTCGTCGTCGCTGTCCTCCAAGTTTTGGAGTGCTTTTTGACGAATGGCTTCGTACATCGCGGCTTCCTTGTCACCCAATTGGATCGGCACGGTGACTTCGGTTCGCGGTGGGAGTTCATCCAGAACTTGGGACTTCGTCCGTCGCAGAATGAACGGCGCGATCAATTGCTTGAGTTGTCGCTGGACGTCGCGGCGATGATCGCGTTCGATCGGAACGGCAAAGCGTTCTTGAAACGACTCCGAGGAACCGAGTAGTCCTGGGTTGATGAATTGAAACAGGTTCCACAGTTCACCCAGATGGTTTTCCATGGGTGTGCCGGTGAGCACGACTCGGAAATCCGCTTCGAGTCCCATCGCTGCTTCGCTGCGTTTGGTGTCTGCGTTCTTGATCGCCTGGGCTTCGTCGAGAACCAGCGTCTGCCAACGTCGGGATTGCAATTTTTCCGCTTCGTTGGCCAGCAAACCATAACTGCATATCAGCAGGTCTCGTTTTCCCAAGGACTCAATGACCGTCTCGCGATCCGCTTCGCTGAACAGGACCGGGCGCAGCGAGGGTGCAAAGCGTGCGATCTCGGAAACCCAGTTGGCGGCCACCGATGTGGGGGCGACCACCAATGCCGGGCCGGACTTGCCGCGGTGGAGCAGAACGGCGAGGCACTGCAGCGTTTTCCCCAATCCCATGTCATCGGCCAGGCAGGCACCCGCGCCCAGGTGAGCCAAACGGGACATCCATTTGAAGCCGTCGACTTGGTAGTCGCGGAGTTCTGCGTCCAGCGTCTTGGGAACTTTCGGTCGCACGCGGTCGGCCGATTCGATTCGCTTGATCTGCGTCTTCCATTGTTGGTCGGCAATCAGGTCAGCGTTGCCGGTCAGTTCGGCGATCGCGGTGGTGCGAATGGTGGGGAACCGCACTTCGTCTTGGCGGCGATCCGTGTACGCGGCCATCGTTTCCAGTCGCTTGCGAAAGTGTTCGGTGAGCGCCACAAATCGACCGTCGTTGAGTTGCACGAATCGGGATGTGCTGGCGCTCGCCATCTCCAGCAGATCCATCATCTCGATGGCCAATTGGTTGTCCACCTGCAGTTTGCCCGAAGCGGCGAACCAATCCTGCCCCCCATCGATCTTGATCTTCCAGTCCGACTCATCTGCGGACCCGGCGATTTGAAAGGCTTGCCCCTTGGGCCAGTGCAACGTCAAACGTGATTCTTCCACCAGCGATTCCAGTTCCAGCAGCGCTTCGAGAGCCTCCGCCGCAGTGGGCAGATCGATGACCTCGACGTTGGCCTGCTCACCCAGGAAGTCGCAATCGTTTTGCACCGCACGAAGGCTGTCTGATTCCGCCTCCAAATCCCGGCGAGTCGATCGCATCTGACCGTCAACCTTGGTGACGACCGTTCGACTGCCCTGACCCGGAACGAAGAAACCGCCACTGTCACCAAAGGGGCGAGTGAAGAAGGTGATTTGCAGGCCTTGATCGTAAGGCGTCAAGTGAGCGTGAATGGCGCTGTCAGCGACGACTTGCTCCGCACCCTCGGCGGCGACTTCGATCTCCGAATGCAACGGCGCGATCGGTGCCAGTGGCCGCACCGCGTCGAGCAGTTGATCGACGGCGGAGTCGGGCACCGTCAGACCGTCGGACAACATCGACGCCAGTTTCAACTGCGCGTCGCTGAATTGAACAATCGAAAACTTCGACGTGCTCTCGCGTTGCACCAGCAAATGACAGTCACGGGATGTTGGTCGAGGTGACAAGGAAATCGTGGCGCCACCCTCGGGCGATTGCTCGACCACCAAACGAGCCTGACCCTTTTCAATTTCAATTGGCGATCGGGAGTCGTCGTCCATGAACAGACAGGGGTGATCGACCAGGGCATCGACCAACAACGCGGTTTCAAAGTAGTAGTAACGTTCCGTGTACCCGTAGGGATCGCGTGAAATGTCGCAACGGAGCGAGCCGCAAATCTTTCGATCCGAAGGTTTCAAGAAATCAAACTCGGCGAGTCGACTCGGGTCATGGATTCGCTCCAGAGCAATGGGGCGACCTTTGGACCAGCCCTTTTTGCCATAGCTTTGGTGAACCGGTCGACAATCGAGAGGACGGTCATCGGTCGCAATGGTCACCAACCACGCCAGACGGTTTTGCTCTTCCGGTATCGCGGAGCCTGGCTGCTTGGCAGAGGGAGACGCGGGCTGGTAACTGGCCGCAAAAGCTTGCAAGGCGCCAAGTTGTGTTTTCCAAATGGGTGTTCGCTCGAACTGACCGGCCATCGGTGATGTGCCGGTGGCGTGGTACAGTTTCGCAATCATTTTCGCAGTCGATTGATTTGGTTTGAGCCGGTTGGCGAGGGTCATCGCTTCGGCCGCCAGCCAATCCATTCCCGAGGCGCGATACAACTCGCTGACTTTGGCAAGGTTTTTCAGTTCACGGGCTGCTTGTTCCGTGCTGAAACAAATTTCACGCGCATAACCGCTGAGCAAAGTTGCCAAGGGGCGAGAGGCATCATCGGTCCAACTGGTTTGGATGGATTGGGCCAGTCCCGGGTCGCCTAAAAAGTCGCACCCGCTCAACACGGCGTCACATCCTTGCAGCAGATCTTCATCCAATTGCTTGATGCGTCGTTGGATGATCTTTGCAGCCGTTGCGGTCGCTCGGGGATCGGACTGCCGGAGCAATAGCAGCGGGTAGTGAAGTCCGGCGAAGGTTTGGCATGCCGTCGAGGACGAGCCTTTCTTTCGCGATGCAGTTGGCATGGCAGTGGCAAAGTGTTGGATCGCTTGATCTCGATCACCGTGCAGCAGGCAGACCAGCCCAAGGATTTCGGGGCGTTGGTGTTTCAGCAGTTCCGCCAACGGCTGCAAGGCGGCAACGCGGCCCGCGGCAAACAATAAATCGACACCCACCGAAATGGCAGCCTCGTCCTCGGGGGACGAGCGTTTCAACCAAGCTTCGACGTGATCGATCATCGCCGCCGAGCCATTCGCCGTGTGCAACAGGGACGGTCCGAAGACCCGCCAGTAGGCATCTTGAAGTTCGAAAGGCAGGCCTTCGTAGACGGTCTCGTCAAAGGGCGTCAGCAGGCCCATTGTTCGTGCTTGGACCGCGTCCTCTGAGGCATGGTCGAAGTAGCCCTCCAAATCGCCTTGATAGAATGCGATCCGTTGTTTCTTTAGTTTGTCTGAAGGCTGATGTCGCTCCCAGGAGTATCGATGTGATTTGTGAAATGCGTTCACGATGGCCACCAGATCCGAGAACGTACCCTCGTGGATCGATGATCTCAGAATCGCATCGCCCAGGGACGGCCGAATTTGGAATTTGGTGCTGGATGGAAGCTGAATGTAGCCGATGTTTCGCAGTTGACTCATCATCGGCTTGATGACGGCCTGGGTGATCTTGGGAGGTCCTGGTTTGCCAAGCTTGGTCAAGCAAGGCAGCGCTTTTCGTACCATTTTCGATAGATCGGACAGGTCGACCGGGCCCCAAGCGACGGCGAGGAGTTGACATGTCAACTGCTGCAGTCCATCAAGAGATTCGAAGGGTTTTTTCGTTCCGCGGGATGACAATGGTTGAGATTCCAAGTTGATCTGGGATTGGCAGTCTGGGAGCAGCGATCCAGCACTGAGTCGACGGCTCGCTGGACATCTCCCCGAGCGAAAAAAAGATAGTCTTCCCGGTGGACGTTGCCTAACCGGGGACCGGCTCCTTTTGCGCCGTTCTATCAGTTCTTCGAGGATTCGGTCGGGAGAAGTCGTGGACGAGCCCGGAGGATGTCGCAGCCTCCGGCGGTGTTCGCTTCGTTCGACCGCCGGCTACTCTCTTGAACGCCTCCGGCGTGTTCCCGTTGGCGAGGTCGAACAGGCTGATGGAGGCTGAACTCCGCTCTTGTGAAACACTGGCGTGAAACGTTTCGGGGGTGAATTGGGGTTTTTCTCATCCACGCGGATTTGTTACGTCGAAGGTTGAATTGTTCAATGAATCTTCCCGTCCCGGATGAACCGCATGGCGAGTCGCCTTTTCCAGTCGATCGTTCCGTTGATGTCTGTCCTCCTGACGGCCCCTGTTTTGGTGCTGTGCGGAGGCTGTCACGATGGTCCCATGTATGCGCTCAAGCATGCCAATCCCTACTTCACGATGCGTCAGTGGAAGGCGGATGAGGCGATCGGGGTGACGGATCACAAGCGTCGCCAAGAGCTGCAGTCGCTGGCGGATTCGATGATCGCGATGCCGGAAGAGCGCCAACTGACTTGGACACCGCACCTGGAACAGATCTATGAAAACGATCCCAGTGCCGAGATGCGTCGTTTGGCGATCTTGGCCGCCGGACGTTCGAAAGACGCGGGCACGCTCGATTTGGTCGCCAAAGGCTTGAAGGATGACAACCTGAAGGTCCGCATGGAATCATGCCGTGCGTTGGGTGAGCGACCCGAAGAACAGGCGGCTCAGTTGTTGGCGTCGATCGCAGGTGAATCTCAAGACCAAGACGTCCGCCACGCCGCGATCGCGGCGCTGGGCAAGCACCCCGGCGAGATCTCAACCAATTCGCTCAAGCTGGCCCTTCAAGACCGAGACCCTGCCACGCAAGATTTGGTGATCGAAACGCTTCGTGAGAGCACCGGGAAAGACCTGGGCAACGACCCCGCGGAATGGATCGCTGCCTTGAACGGTCAGGCAAGTGAAGTGCCTGCCAACGGTTCGCTGTTCCGGTAACGCAATCGTTCGGGAACCAAATCGGCGATCGCAGAGCGGCTTGCGTTCTCGGGTCGCGGAACTCGTCAATGGTTTCGATTTGGATCCTGAATCGCCGAAAGTCTTGACGACTTCCGCTACGGATGGAATTCAAAAACCAAGCTTCGCCGCGGGGCTCGTCGATTGGGCGGAGTCAATCGGCGACGATGCGTGATGGCAAACTAGATTTTGCCGTCGAGACCCATTTGGTAATACTTGTGGGTGATCTTGTCTTGGTTATCGAGCAACCAATCGATCGATGGTTCGTTGTTCATCGCTTTGTGAATCGCTTGCGCCATCGCTTGGCGGTGAATGTCGAACAAGGCCTTGTGGTCCAAGTTGTCGTCATCAATGACACCAGGGTTCAACCACACACTGCAGATGATGCCGAGGTCGTTGGCCTTTTCCTTGGGGAGATCGCCGGCGCGAACCGCATCCAAAACTCCGTTGGCGATCGCGGCTTGGACCGTGCCCATCAGGATGTTGGTGTAGCGGCTGTTTTTGACCGTCACTTTGCTGACGCACAACGTCACCGGACGGACTTGGATGTCGGTGTTCAGAATCGCGAAGACTTTGGAGTGACCCATTGATTGGTCCCCCGTCAAAGTGGCCAGGGCCGTGCCAACGGGGCCGTCGAGTTCGCCGATGACGACTTCGGGTTCCGCAGCGGTGAAGGGTGGGCCACCGGCGACAAGCGATTCGCCCGTGCGAAGAACAATGCGATCTGACATCAAAGAACTCAATCAAAGGGGAAGAGGGTGGGCTCTGTCAAAGCCACGTTCAAACGGATTGCGGGGCATCACCGTCGCGGAAGTCGTCAAGACTTTCGGGATTTCGTCAAGCAAGTCGAAACTCTTGACGAGTTTCGCTACCCTGATTTCAGGTTTTGACGCACGATCAGCTCGTGGTCGACCGACCGAAGGATGGACTTCCCAGTCCTACGGTGCAAGCAACTTTTGACGGACTGGTGGATTGATCCGCTGGTCCACTCGCTGACGCTTCGGGTTGGGATCGATTGGCTGATGCACCAACGAAGGCCGAGCGACCAACGGTTTCAGCGATCAGCCAGCGTTGGTGTAGTAGCCAGGTTCGTCCTTGTTGTCGCCATTGAAATCTCCCACGATCGGCTGCGAATCCGCTGACTCTCGCGGCACGGCGATGCGTTTGTCGTTGGCGGTCAACTTTCGGTCGCCATCGCTGTCGATGATCCAGACATCGCCTCGGACCACACCGATTTCATCGATGCCGTCACCGTCGAAGTCGCCCACGATTGGCTCGTCACCGGGGCGGCCAAAGTCGTGGGGCTTGGTTTTGCCTGTCCAACGACCGTCGGCATCATCATCGAGCAACCACTGGCCGCCGCGGAAAACACCGATTTGGTCAATGCCGTCGCCGTTCCAGTCACCGGCGATGGGTGTGTCGACTTGTTCGCCGTACTGGAAGACGTGGTCCACCGCATCGGCCAACAGTCCCCCATCTTCGCCCCGCATCAACATCCGTTGCTGATCTTCGTTGGCGGTGGTTTCACGGGGGACCAATTCCTCACGCGTCAGGCCACGTCGACGTGTGTTGGCGGGGTCGGGCAAACCGGGGTCGCGGCGGATGCGAGCCCAGTCGTTTTCCCAGCGGCGTCCGAAGATCCCGACGTCGTCTTTGCCGTCGCCATCCCAGTCACCCACGACGGGGCGATCGAGTTCCGTTCCGAGCCGAACCCAAAGGTCGCCAGCGTCCCATGTGCCGTTGCCGTTGAGGTCCACGAACCATTGTCCACCGATGAACAACACCGCTTCGTCAACGCCATCGCCATTGAAGTCACCGGTGAGCGCGGTGGCATCGGGGTGTCCCATTTGAATGTGAGAGCCCGAATCGGATTGTGATGCCAGCGTTCGAACCGTGGGGGTTTGGATGTGCCAAAGACCCGCCATCAAATCGTTTCGCATCAACGAGCTCGGCAGCTTGCCTTTTCGTTCGCTTCCTTCTTCGCCATCGCCATCGAGTTCGGTGCGGTAGTTGGCCGGACGAATCAGGTCGCCGTCATCGGAGAACTCGTCTGCCTGAACGATTCCTGAATCAGCACCGCCGCCTCGTGGGAAGCCACCGTTGATCACGCTCAGGTGCCAGCTGACTTGCCATTCATCTGCGAAGAAGAATTGCTGGTGGGGATCCAGGTGGATTCCAAATGCCATCGGTCGGATCGGGGTCTCGAACGTTTCGATGGGCACCAAAGGGCGACTGATCGGATCGGGAGTCGGGTATTCTTCGGGTGGAAAGTCTGGCGGATCTTCGATGGCGATTTCGCTGAAGTTGTTGTCGGCACTGGTCTGGCCAGCACCCACGAACAATTGCAGGATCGCATCGAACTTCGGGTCGGTGGATGAGTCCGCCATCAGGTTTTGAACGGACGTCGGGAACGTCAGCGTTCCTTCGCCGCTGTCGGAAACAAAGTCAGCGACGTTGATTGCCAAACCGCCAAGCGTGCCGGGCGTGTCCAGCGAATCAATGAAGCCCTCGGGTTGGACTTGGTAAACCGAGTAAACCGTTTCAGGTCGCAAACCGCTGAAGACGTAGAAACCATTTTCGTCGGTGGTGACGCGAATGGTTTCGGTGCCATAGGTTCCCGCCAGGGCTCCGGTGGCGCTGTCGATGGGACTGCCCAGCACATTGCGAAGTTCGAGTGTGACACCAGACAATCGTGTGTCGTCGTCTGTCAATTCGCCATCGCGGTACTCTCGCAAGTCTTCCGGGCTGGGAGCTTCCCGGAGCACCAGGTTCTCGCCGTCTTGGAAGACGTAGCCAGTGATCGTTGCGGGTGGCAACTCAGGGAAGTCGTAGCCGATCGCGTTGATGCCGCCAGGAATCGTGATTTCACCGATCACGTCGCTGCGAAGGACACGGCCGCCGAAGTCGCCGACGATCTGGCCACCTTGGAAATAGTCATCGGGTTGTGACTCGTGGACCGAGTAGGTTCCCGGCGGCAACGAATCAAACGTGTAGCGACCTTGGTTGTCGGTCTGCGTGGTCGCGATGACTTGATCGGTCTCATCACGCAACTCGATGATCACGTTGGCCAGCGGAGTCTCGCCGTCATCGAAGACGCTGTTGCGAACCGTGTCCGCCCAGACCATGCCCGAGATGGTGCTGGGCAGAACTTCGCAGAAGTCGTAGTTGATCAGCGACTCGCCCCAGCCGACCGGGATCGTTGAGATCACATCGTCGACGCTGTCGTTGCCGCCTGCACTGCCGGCCATTTGGCTGCCGTGGAAGTAGCCGTCCGGTTGGGTTTCGCGAACGGTGTAGGAACCGGCCTGCAAGTTTCCAAAGTGATACGAGCCATCCGCAATGGTGGTCGTTGTGGTGACCAATTCACCGGCTGAGTTGAACAGCTCAATCAACACGCCGCCCAGTCCCGGTTCGTCGTGGTCTTGGAAGCAGTCGGCGTCTTTGTCGACGTAGACCACACCCGACAACTCCGATGGCAATCGCTCGCAGAAGTCGTAGTCGGTCAGCGTTTCGCCCCAGCCGATGTCGATGGTCGAGATCACGTCGGCAAGGCTGTCATCGCCGCCGCCCGAGCCCGCCTTTTGTCCGCCATGGAAGTAGCCTTCCGGTTGCGTTTCACGAACGGTGTAGACGCCCGATTTCAAGTTGCCAAAGTGATAGGCACCATTGGCGTCGGTGGTCGTGCTGCCGACCAAGGCACCGTTCTCATCGAACAGTTCCACGATCACGCCGGCCAGGCCAATCTCGTCTGCATCGCGGAAGCAATCTGCATCTTTGTCGACGTACACGACGCCGGACAACTCAGAGGGCAGCAATTCGCAGAAATTGTACTGCGTCAGGGTTTCGCCCCAGCCCATGTCGATGGTCGAAATCACATCGGCTTGGGAGTCGTTGCCACCGTGGCTGCCCGCTTTTTGACCGCCGTGGAAGTACCCGCTCGGCTGAATTTCGCGAACGGTGTAGAAACCGGCTGGCAGGAAGGTGAACTTGTACGCACCCGAGGCATCGGTGAGCGTGGTCGCGATGACGTCGCCGGCTTCGTTGACCAATTCAACGCGAACGCCCGACAGTCCTTCTTCGTCTGCATCGCGGAAGCAATCTGCGTCGCGATCGACGTACACGATCCCGGAAATTTCCGACGGTGGCCGCTCGCAGAAGTCGTAGTTCACGGCGACTTCGCCCGACGTCAGCGTGATCGAGCCAATTCGGCTGCCGTTTTCGCTGACGCCGCCTGCCGAACCCGGTTTGGCGCCACCTTCGAAGTAGCCGTCCGGTTGCGTTTCGATGACGGTGTAGTTGCCAGGAATCAGATCGGTGAAGGTGTACCGACCGTCCGCGTCCGTTTGGGTTTGAGCAACTTGCTTGCCGCTCTCGTCGACCAAGGTGATGGTCACGCCTTCCAGGACCGGTTCGTCATCGTCTTTGAAGCAATCTTCGTCGAAGTCGACGTGCACGCGTCCACTGAGCGACGCCAGTTGGCGTTCGCCGAAGTCATAGTTCACGCCGTGCAAACCTTGACGCAGCGTGATGCTGACGAAGCTGTCTGCATCCGACCCCAGTCCACCGACCGTGGTTCCGTCGATTTGCCCAACGGAGTCGATGCCGTCGATGTATCCAAGCGGCTGGGTTTCGATGATACGGTACGTGTCCGCTGCCAAACCGCTGAACTTGTACTCGCCATCGGGCCCGGTGACGGTGGTGGCGACGACGTTTCCATCCGAGCCGACCAGCACCAATTCGGTGCCGGGGATCGCTTCTTCGCCAGCGTCTCGATTTCCGTCGTTGTCCCGGTCGTGATAAACCTCGCCCGACAACGATCCCGGGGCGGCTTCGCAGAAGTTGTACTCGTGGCCTTCGCCGCCGGGCGGCAACGCGACGTTGGTGATGCGTCCACCATCGACGGAGCCACCAATGGGCACGAAGATGTTCGAAGCGATCGTGCGAATCTCTCCGGGATGCGATCCGCCATCCAGCAACCCGTCAGGCGTGATCTCAACGATCTCGTAGACGCCTGTACGAAGGTCATCGAAGAGGTAACTGCCGTCCGCACCGGTCCGGGTGGTCGCGACCAATTTGCCTTGTTCGTCGATCAATCGAACTTCGACGTTTTGCAGAGGCGTGCTGTCACCGGCGTCGTGATCACCATCGCAGTCTGCACCCGGCGCGGCCAAGTACACAAAGCCACCAATCGAACCCAGAGGGACTTCGCCGAAGTTGTATTCCACCCCGACATCGCCGCCACCAAGCACGATGTCGCGAATTTCGTCGCCGGGATTGATCGCCGAACCGACCACTTGGCCGTCGATGGTGCCGGCTGCGTCCTTGCCGTCTTCCAAATCAGCGGGCTGGTCGACTTCGACGATGCGGTAACGACCTGGCATCAAGTTCGTGAATTGGTACGAACCATCCGCGTTGGTTTTGGTTTCAAGCTGGTTCTGGGGTGCAATCGTGTCGACGGGGAGCAACCGAACCGTGACGCCGCCCAAGCCGACTTCGCCAGCGTCTTTGGTGCCCGAGTCGTTGTCATCTCGATAAACGAAACCACCGATTGAGGCTGGGATCGGAGTTTGCGTGGCGGTCCCAACGGCGGCCGCGGAGCGGTTGGGCCGACTGTCGATGTCCGACCCTTCATCCGGCGGCAAATCCAGACCGTATTCTTGGGCTGGGTCACCAAAGTCATTCAGGAAGATCGCATCGGCTTCGGCGGCGTAGTAGTCCGGGGCTTCGAAAAGAGCTTCTAGGATCGAGTCTTGGAACTCTTGTCCCGAAGTGATGACATCGAGTCGACTGTTGAATTCATCGAGGTCCGGGAGGTTGCGGAGCACTTCGTCCACGTCGATCGTGAACTCCAGCCGATCGCCCGCGCTGAAGCCACGGAAGTTGAGCTTCAGGAATTGCCCACCGTCGTCGACGCTTGCCGTGACATCGGCGGGAGTTCCATCGAGTGTTTCGATGTTCTGGACCGTGAATGGATGCGCGCCATTTTTGCCGCGACCGCCCACCTCGGTGTCAAAGATCGGGTCGCCAACCGAGATGCCGTCACCGTCTTTGTCAGTGCGGATGATCAGTTCGGTCAGCTCAGTGCCGGGGGCTCCGCCGGTGAAAGAAAGCAGGAACCGGTCGCCTTTGGAATCGCTGCCGACGTCTTGATCGGATTCCAAGTAGTCCGTTTCGAGATAGACCAATCCCACATGGATCGGATCCGCCACCATCAAACGACGACTCTCCAGCGACTCGATGCGCATCTTCCGCCCAGTCGAAGCAGAAGTGTTGGGTGTTAGCAATCGTTCGAGACGTTTCCAGATCACGTTTGGTACCTCCTTGTACCGCACATTGATTTCAGTTGAACACGAGGGAGTTCAGGTCAGCTGAAGGAGTGGAAGGATGAGATGCGGTCGACGGCTTAGCGAGGTGTCGGTTCGCTGGCCGGGGACGACCCGTCGTTTCCGAGTGCAATCTTGCTGTCAGCGATCGCGTTCTGATTCAGGTCCCAGCGTCGCAAAGTCGCATCGAATCCGCCGGAGAAAACCATGCCATCGACTGCGGCGAGTGTTGCCACCGAGCCCACATGGCCTCTCAGTTGCCCGGCGACATAAAGCGAGCGGCCGTCGTCTGCCAGGTCGACCAAGTGAATCACATCGTCACTGCCAGCAGCAGCGATGCGGTGACTGTCGACGATCGCCAACGAGAACAACCGTCCCGAGGTAATCGTTTGTTGTGACAGCACCTCATTGGTCCGGGTGTCCCAACGCATGATCACGCCATCTTCGTCGACACTGACCAAGATGTCCGAGTTCGGCATGAACGCCAGGTCCCGAACTCGTCGCTGGTGCAGATGTTGGTCTGCAATCAGTTTGCCGGTTCGGGGATCAAACAAGTGCAGGTGACCATCGCGGCCTGCGATCGCCAGGGCTTCTCCATCGGCTCGGTAGACACAGCATCGCAAATCATTGCAATCGCAAAACAATCGCTCGTGGTTGCCGGCCTGGTTCGAGATCAAGAAAACCTCTTTGTCAAAACCGACCGCAACCATTTGATCCCCGGCGGGCGAAAAGCTGACGCACGCCAAGGCTGGGGCGGAGCCGATTTCTTGCAGCACCGAAAAGTCGTCGTTGCGATCCCAGATGATCAGGCGACCATCATTGCCTGCCGAGGCCAAACGGCTGCCGGTGGCATCAAACGCGAGCGTGCGAATCATGTCGCTGTGCCCGATCGGGGAGCTTGCCGATCGATGCCCATCGCCCAGGGTTCGAACCACTTGCAGCGTTTCCAGGCGAAGCAGGCGGATCACATGGTCGTCGCCGGCAACTGCCAGCCATTCGCCACGCGGATCGATTGCGATCGACGTGACCACGACCTGTTTCACAGTTTCATCCACCGGTGGCAGTCGGACGACGCGAGCCTCCGGCAAATCATTGGCGGTGATCAATTGGATGGGTTCACCCACCAATCCGCCGCCGTTGGCATTCGCAGGAGGGGCTGCCGTTGCATTCCAGGCCGGTGAAACCAGGGATGTGGTAGCCAGGGCGACCAAAAGTTGACGCCGATTGATTGTGTTTCTCATTTCGTATGCCCCCGCATGACGAACCAGGGTGAGGCGACGCGTTCCTTGCGTACGCACTCCAATCGGAAGGATCGGCATGATCCGCCCAAGTCGTGAACCGAAATCTTCACGCGACGTGTTTCGATTTCGGAATCACGTTGGGGGGGAAGTCGCCAGGGGGCGTTTTCACTCGCTTGGGTCGAGCACCGTTTGGCCGCCCGTCATCCGCAGATACGCCATCGCCAATGGCAAGCTCGCGATCGGAGCGGTGATGGCCTGGCCCACATAAAACAGCAGCGCCCCGACCGTCGAGAGCAGAAAGTAGAACGTGACCACCTTCAGGCTCACCTTTCGGTGCACCCAAGACAAAGCAAAACTCTCTCGCAAGCTTTCGCCGAACGGCGCTCGTCGATCCGCGATCAAGAACACGCTGGGCCAGAGAAGCCATTGCAGTGCGAAGATCAAAACAAAGTAGACGCACCCCACCGAGAATGTGCCCACCAGTGTCGCGGTTTCACGCGGCAAGGGCAGCACCAACATGAACGCGATCATGGCAATCACACCCAGCACCAACAACATCGCCATCACGACGGCAACGAACAGCATGAACAACGTCATGTGAAACAGCACGCTCGCGGGAACCGACAGCCTTCCGCGTGACGGTGTTTCGTTCGAATCAGGCGCGAATCGGATGGATGGCTGATGGCTGCCTCGACCGTAGCGACTCACGGCCAGCGTCATCCTCGCCATCACCGAGGTGGTGTAGGCGGTGGTCAGAATGCCAACCCCAGCCACCATCCCCGATGCCAACAAAAACGTCAGCAGTTGAGCGGTGTCCTGTTGAGCCAAGGTCCAAAGCTCGCTCAATTGTTGACATGGCCAAGCGACCAACACAAACCAGATCAGCGTGGTCAGGCAGGAGACGCCGAGCAGAACGTTCCAGTTGCTACGAAACAGCTGGAAGGCATCGAACAAAACGCTTTCGACCGACGACTCGGCAGGTTGCAACAGCGTGACCGCTCGTTGACGGTTGGCAAACGAATGCGGGTCAGCGGGCGAGTTTTCGCGGAAGGTGGAGAGATCAATGGGTTGAGAGCAGGCGGCACAGACACCGCTGCTTGGGAGACCGCCGCCAGATTCTTCGCCGCGTGAAACAAGCGGGAATTCGATCAGCGCCATGCAATGGGGGCACGTCACGCGCAAGGCTTGGTGGCTCATGAGAAAATCCCAGCAATCACGCGTTGGATTCGTCTGGTTTGGTCGCTTCGGTCTGGGGTGGCCCCGATCCGGTTGGCCCAGTGTCAGTGGGTTCGGCGTCAGCTGTTTCTGATTCGATCAGCCAAGGGTTCTTCCAGTCGCCGAATTGCGTCATGTAATCGGCGCAGGCTTGGCAGGTCTCGCTTTCCTTTTCAATCCAATCACGGGTTTGTTGGACCAATTCAATTTCGCGTTCCAGTTCCAATTTTCCGGTCAACACCATGCATCGCAGGAACACAAAGTACGTGTCCAGCACGTCGCAGCGACAATAATCGCTGATCTCTTTGAGGCCACCTGCGTCATAAGACGATTGGACTTGATCGCCACTGAGTCCCATTTTGCCGGGTTTGGCCAATGATTGGGCGGCCAAGTTGAGGCCGCCGTTGAAGCGAGAGGCTCCGAAATTGGTGAGCAGTTCCTGCAAATCCAGGTGGGCGTGCGTGCTGAACCGGTTGCGGCGTGATTTGTAACCGCTGTCGTCAAACCACTTGGGAATCGAAATCCCATACCGAAAGGCGGACAGTTCCATGATCGGAATGTCAAACGAACGCCCGTTGAAGGTCACCCACTGGGGCATGTTGTACATCTCCCAGCCTTGCCAGAAGTACTTGGTGATCACATGCGGCCGGAACTCGGGTTCGTCCAGCGATTTGATGTCCACCAACCGAAAGTCGGAGGTGACTTTCGCGACCACCACGGCAATCGGGATTTGGAACGTGTAGGGGATGAATGTCGACCCGGTTTGCTCCATCCGCTCCGCTTGGTATTTCGCGATCGCTTCGTCGGGGGACAAGTCTTCACCCGAGTAACGGACACGGGAGATGAGATCGCCATCAGCGATGCTTTCGACATCAAAGATCAGGTGCGAGACTGAGTCACTCATGGTGCTTCCTTTTCAGCGTTTGCCCACGGCGAGATGGGCTGCGGTTGCCTTCGCCTCGGGACATTTTGACCGGTGCGCACAAACTACCACAGACGCCTGGGGATTGGGGAAATCGCGTTGAGGCCGACTCGTCCCGGTGGACGCGAATCACAGCACCAGAAAGGTGAAACCGGCGATCACCGCGGCTTCCGCCAACACGCCTTTTGCGAATTCATGCTGGGTGCTGTCGGTGTGCAGTGGTTCGACCGGACAGGAATAGGTTTGACAAGTCTTGCAATCGCCCGCGGACAAGACGCACTGACAGGGCGGTTCGCTGGCCATTCGGTAGGGCCAAATGGCGGTGTTCGAGAGAAACCAAAACGTCGAGATCGCGTTGGTGAGGCAACCGTGCCCATCGCCACAACGTTCCAGGTTGCGTTCTTCAAAATGCAAAGGTTGGTGGAAAAAGCAAACCGGGTAGCGATCGTAAGTCGGGATGGCATGCCAGTCGCTCTCGATCACGCGCACGGCCAACGGGGCGAGCAGTTCCGCGGCATGATTCTCAGGGAAGGAACCCGCGACGTCCGCCTGCACCACGCGGATTCCACGCACCGGTTTTTCCAAAGCGGCGAATCGTGTTTGCAATCGTTCCGCGGCACGATAATCAGGATCCGCGGCGGTGGTTTCTGCGGCGGTTTGGTCAGTGAGTTGGTACGTGGCGGGCAGAGCGGCGAGTGTGCTGGTTCGCTCGGCATTCAGCATCGTCCGAAGCGACGCCGGTTTCGTGGCGGGACGTGTCGACTCGGACACTGGGTTCGCCGAGACCGGATCGGATGGCTGCGCGTTCAGGGTTGCGGAACTGACCCACCAGCACCCCATCAGCAGCAACGCCCAGCGTCGGCCGGGGGTGCTCCAGCGGTGCCGGCGATCTTCGGTGACGACGAAGGCGGGCGATCGAGATCGAATCGAAAGTGCTTGGATGAAGTTCATGGCGTCGCTTCAATTTGCGTCCCGGTACCGGAGGGAACTTCCACCGGTCTCTCATTGTCTTAATCGGCGGAACGAATTCCTTTCCCCATTTCGATCGCACCAACCGCTAAATCAGTGGAAATCGTTGCAATCGGAACACCTTCACTCCGGGATCTGGGCGGTTTTTTGCCCCGGAACCAGTTCTTGAGTGGGGAACCGTGTTTTGAATGTTCCTGAAGCAAGCACGGATTAGAATATTTTCTTGCGAAACCATCGCGGCACGCGTTCTTCACTCGGTCACCAAAGCCTTCGGATTCATGCGATCATTCCAGCCCAAATTGGCTCGCGATTGGAGGTCGAGGGCGGCTCGGATTTGGTCGCGTTCGAGGGCAAAATGGAACCAAACCGAATCCAGTGAAACCAGCCCAGCCGCTCGGTTCGTGCCCAGCATTCGTTCGCTTGAAAAACGGTTGGTTCTCAATGCGACCGCGGAGCTGACCGCACTGGGAGAGCTGTTGGTCCAAGGGGACGCCGGGTTTGACACGATCGAATCATCGCTCACCACGGGGGGCGAGCTTCAATTCACCGATTCGGTGACCGGCGTGATTCCCATCACGATCGGTCACGATGTGTTCGGGAATCCGATTCGCGTCGATTCGATCGGCGTGGATGCGATCACGAGTGGCCGCGTTCGGGTGGATTTGGGCGGCGGCAACGATTCACTGCACCTGCGACTTCCCGATGGTTTGAACGCGACCGTTCGGGGCGGGCTCGGCAATGACACGGTCGATGTGGAAGTGCTTTCCCCATCGACGATCGGAAACGAGGTTGAAGTTTCCGGAGAAATGATTTCGGTCAGTGGCAATGCGAAGACTTCGTTTGAGTTGTTGCCCGAGTTGGGAACATCGGTCGTCAACATCACCGAACTGACCACCCAGGATGTGGGGCATGTCGATTTGGGGGAGGCCCCCATCACGGTCCATGACCGCGTGCAGTTGCTCGGACTGCAAGACGATCTGGTCTTGGAATCCTCTTTGACGACACCTGTTTTGGAAGTGACGGGCCAAGGCGCCGTGCGTCAGTTGTCAACGAGCACCTTGGTGGTCGATGACTTGGATGTGACCGCCGATGCGGGCGTGACGCTGAACCAATCCAGCAACGAAATCTCCACCGTTCGGATTCTGACCAGCGATTCAGACGTGCGACTGGTCAGTCAATCTGATTTGATCGTGGAGCAGATCAACGCGGGCGACGCACGAGTCGAGGTGCTCGCGAATTCGATCAACGACTCAGCGGACGACAACTTGGCTGATTTGATCGCGGATGAACTTCTGTTGGAAGCGAATGACGGCATCGGCAACGTACGCGAGTTGGAATTGCAATCGGTGACGCAGTTGGATGTCGATGCGGGTGACGGCAACGTTGATTTGGTTTCGCTGGCGGTGGACGAACCCGTGGTGGCACGCATTGAGTTTGGAAGCGGCGATTTCCGCTTGGAACAATTCGGCGGGCTGGATCTGACACTTGAAAGCGTGATCGTCGACCAAGGATCGATCTGGGTTCGAAACGATGGCGACGTCATCATCAAGGATGTGGTGGCGGGCGATGGGTACGTGGATGTGCACGCCGAGGGCGATTTGATCTTGGTCGATGACGACTCCATCGAGGATGGTCCCGATCGAAAATTGGATCCCGAGATCGTTGCCCTGGGAACCGATGGGCGAGTGCGTTTGGCATCCGATCAACGGATCGTTGCTTCGGACAACGTCCAGATTCAAGCCGCGTCCATCGAAGCCGGCGCGGTGACATTGTCCGCACCGGTCATCGAACTGGGACAGCAATTTGAAATCAACACCGGAGACGGTGTTGGTATCGCCAGGCAATTCACGCCGCGCCCAGAACTTGATCCTGAGGACTTGGTTCCACCCAACCCTGATTTGCCGCCACGTCCAGCCGCTCCACCTGTCGCGCCCGAGCCAGGGGAATTGACGGAAGCGTTCTACCAGCATGACTCCATTCGGACGAACATCCTGTCGCAGTTTGACGTCAATGATGCCGAGGGAATTCTGTCCGTGAACGTGGGGACGGAAGGTGAAAACGGTTTGACCCTCCTGATTGATTGGGGAGCCGAATCGGATCGCTTTCAGCGCGTCGAGAATTTGCCAGGTTCGTTTCAAACCGCCAGCGTCAGTCACGTTTACATGGAGGACGACATTCTGAACTCAACGTTGAACGGACGCGGAAGTGCAACGGACCCACTGAACGTGTTGTTTGCGGTGGAACATCATGAGTCGATCGTGTTGCTCGGTGAATCGATCTCGCAGCCCAACACGAAAGGAATTCTTGTTTCGATGGATGTTCCTGGAAGCGTGATTTCATCGACGGACAATCCACTGACGCTAACATCCAGCGGCCCGATCCTTGAATCAGGAGCGGCCTTCTTTGTCATCCCACGTGTGAATGTTCCCTTGGCATTTTTGCCCATTCGGGACGTGATTCCAGAACCGGTTGATCCGGTGACCCCTGTCGCAATGACCACCACCACAACGTTGACCAGTGTGACGTTCGAAACCTCCGAGGCTTCGTCCAGCCCCGCGTCCATTCGCGATGAGTACTTTCAGCTTCGCGCTCTTTCGCCGGATCCCGATGCGGCGGACTTGATCGAGCCCATCCGATTGCCCGAACGAACGCTGGAAGGCGATTCGCTGAATCGACTTTTTTCTCAGTTGCCCGATGGCGAATATGAAATTCAGTACGTGATTGACGAAGCGGACGAGCGCACCATCCTGCAGGTTGAATTGAGAGACGGGCGTCCGATCCAAACCGGTGATGACCTGGAGGCCGGGACGTTGCGTTTGACGCCTCTGGATCTGGATGACTCGGACCTGGATGACTCGAATTCCGATCAACTCCCAAGTGAGGAGCGTGATCGTGACGAATGACCGAGATCCCCAAGGCAAGCCAGACAAAGGCATGCCGGATGACGAGAACTTCACCGCGAACCAGTTTGATTTGGATGAGACGGTCGAAGAAACCGAACCGGTTCAACGAAGCGACCATCACGGACTAGGTGAAACCGTTGACCAGGTCGACTTGGACGCCACCTTGGAAGAAGCCGGGACCATGCCGGACCATCCAGCGAACGACCCCAATGCGACGCTCCCTGATTTGGACAAGACGGTCGATGAAACTCAGTTGACGGTGGAAGATTCGGATCAAACGCTGGACGAGAATGATTTCACTGTTGCGGAGTCCGATGCAACGATCTCGGATTCGGGGGCGACCATTTCCGGTGTCAATGAAACCGTGGTGGAAGAATCGGACTTCGACCCTGAGGCGACGCTGTTGGAATCCGAAAAAACGGTTGCCGATGCCAGCCTCACCCTGATCGATGAAACGATCACCGAAGGGAGTGCGACCGTCGATGAGGCGGATGCAACCGTGGGCACGATCCTGACAGACGAAGACATTGGCCAAACCATCAACCCTCGTGAATTGACATCCGAGGACGTGAGCTATTGGTCCAAGCTGTCTCAGGAATTCCATACCGGCGCGGCCACCGTGGCTTCGTTCAGCGAGATCGGGTCGGCGGTTGCCGGTTCTTCGCTGCCGCTGCGCGGACGCCAAGTCACGACGCCGCAGGAAAGCGAAACCGAAGCGTCGGACTACCGGTTGGTTCGTCTGCTTGGCAAAGGCGGGATGGGCAACGTCTTCGTCGCTCGCCAAGGATCTTTGGATCGGTTGATTGCGGTCAAGATCATCAAGCCGCTGGAGGAAGACAAACGCGACGCACTTCGCAAACAGGGGCGGTTGGAGGCCACGGAGAACAGTCGACGTCAGCAATTTCTAACCGAAGCGGTGATCACCGGCGACTTGGATCACCCCAACATCGTTCCGATTCACGATGTCGCGGTGACCGGCGAGAACACGTTGTTCTACGCAATGAAGCGTGTTGTCGGCACGCCTTGGAACAAGGTTATCGGCGAGAAGTCGCGGGATGAGAATCTCGAGATTCTGATCAAGGTGGCGGATGCGATCGCGTTCGCTCACACCCGAGGAATCATTCACCGCGACATCAAACCTGAAAACGTGATGCTGGGGGATTTTGGCGTTGTGATGGTGATGGATTGGGGGATCGCTTTTGCGTTGCCGCAATTCGAAAAATTGAATTCGATCACACCCGCGAAGGGTTTGGGCGGCACGCCATCGTTCATGGCCCCGGAAATGGCAACGGGACCACTGGAGGCGATCGGTCCGGCGGCTGACATTTACCTGCTCGGCGCGACGCTGTTCATGATTGTCACCGGCAAGGCACCGCACCATGCGAAGAACGTTCGCGATTGTTTGCGAGCGGTTGCCACCAACGAAATTCGGGACGTTGATCCACGGTACGAAGGTGAATTGCTCAACATCGCTCGCAAAGCGATGGCGACTCGCATCGAAGATCGCTATTCGAGCGTGATCGAGTTCCAAGAGGCGATTCGCGAATATCGCTCGCACTCCGAAAGCGTCTCGCTGGCGGCCAGAGCGACAGACGATCTGAAAGAAGCCGAACAGACTCATTCGTACACGTTGTTCTCGCGAGCGACGTTTGGGTTTGAAGAGGCACTGCATCTTTGGGATGGAAACCAAACCGCACGAGACGGCATGGCTCGGGCGCGGTTGGCTCACGCTTCTGCGGCCCATGACAACAAGGACTTCGATCTTGGTTTGTCGCTGCTGAAGCCGGATGGCGATCTGCTGCACGAATCGCCTGAGCACGAAGCCCTGGCGGCGAAGCTGGAACAAGCCATCCAGGATCGCAAGGCTCGTGAATCACGGTTCAAGTTCTTGAAGCGTGCCGTCGCCGCGATGTTGCTGTTCATCTTTGTCGGCGGTGCGTTCGCATTGGTGACGATCAATGCAAAAGAACAGGAGGCCCGACGACAGGCTGGAATCGCCGAGCAGCAAACCCAGATCGCGAAAGAACAGGAGCAGATCGCGCTGAACGAAAAAGAAATCGCCAACGAACAAAGGGACATCGCCGAGCAGCAAAGGGACATTGCCAAAGAACAGAAATTGGTTGCAGAAAAGCAGACGGATCTCGCCGAAGAACGGCGAAAAGATGCAGAAGAGCAACGGGAGATCGCGAAGGAGCAAACTGCGCTCGCGAATCAGCGGTTTGTGGAAGCCAATGAAAGCAGGAAGCAAGCAGTTCAGGAGGAAGCCAAAGCAAAGGCGAGCGAAAAAGCCGCTCAGATCGCTCAAGCCCAGGCGGAATACGAGTCGTATGTTTCTCAAATTGGATTGGCCAAAGCACGTGTGGATCGCAACGAGTTCTCCGACGCTCGACGTATCCTTTCGGAATTGACCGCTGGCTACCGTCAACGATTCCCTGGCGAGCCGTTGCCATGGGAATTGCGTTGGTTGTCGGCCACGGTTCACCAATCCAAGGCCGTTGTGTCGCTGCCGGTGATCGCGAATGAGTTGTCGTTGGCGGAAGTTCCAGTCGGCGGCACCCAGCGTGGTTTGATCACGCAGGACGATGGACGTCTGGCAACATTCTCGATCGCGAGTGGGACGCGTCGATCCAATGTAACTAAACTTCACCCTCCCTCCGGGAGGGTCGAGCGAAGCGAGGGGAGGGCCGCGTCTGATCTTCCATTGCTCATCGACGCAACATGGAGCGATCCCAATGGCGGTTCCATCACCACCGCCGCAATGAATGAATCAGGCGACCAAGTGGCGATCGGAATGCTCGATGGAAGGATCGAAGTTTGGAATGGGGATCTCTCCAAGCGAACGTTGCGTTTGCCGATGCATGACGGACCCGTGAGCGACCTTGTCTTTGCCGATTCAAACACTTTGGTTTCGTCGTCCACCGATCGGACGGTCCGGGTTTGGGACCTGAGTTCGAATGGCGATGATTGCGTTCCTGGATACAGCGAGCACTGGCACATCGGTCCGGTCACCAAGGTCGCCGCCGTTCGCGATGGTGAAAACGTTTGGGTTTCGGCAGCCGTGAATGACTCAGCTCGCGGTCGCGTTGCGGTTTGGAACATCGTGCCCGATCAAGACGAAACGGCCGCCCGAATCGGTCGTTTCATGCGGCATGAATCCGAGGTCTCCGCAGTCGCGGTTTGGATGGAGGATGCTTCTCCCAAGTTCGCTAGCGGCGACACCGATGGACATGTGCTTGTTTGGGAACAAGACGATTTGGTCGATGCGGATCCAAGGAAGAGCATTCAGAACGCGGTTCAGAATTTGGCGTCAACAGGCAACGCTGATTCCGGCACCAGCAAAGCCAACTCCATCTCGCTGAATGAAACCACGCCGATTCATCGAGGTGGCGTGCAAGACATTCACTACGACACGCGGCTGGACCGCTTGATCACCGCGGGCAAGGACTACGTGGTTCGGATTTGGAAACGATCTGATGTTCCCGGTGAAGCCGAGTTGGGGCGATGGGCTCGTGAACGATCGTTGCGAGGCCACGGCGGCGCGGTCAAAGTGGCCTTGTTTGTTCCCGCGACCCAGGGCGACGTCCTGTCTTTGGGCGACGATTTGACGCTCCGGTACTGGGATTCGGAAACGGGATTGTTGGACAACGGAGTGGACGAAGATTTCACGTCCGTCTCCGTTCGCAACGAGAGCGACGTGGCGTCGAGCGGTTGGAACGCTTTGGAAGCAACCGCTCACGACGACGAAATTTGGTCAGCTCGGTTCAGTCCCGATGGAACCAAGGTGGTGACCTCCAGTCGTGATCACACGGCGCGAGTCTTGTCGATTGATCCCCAAACGTCTCGCTTCGACACGCGATGGACGATTGCTTCGGATCAACCCGAATCACCACAGGCAGATCAGGGGCTGGAGTCCGAAGGCAGGTTGGAAGAGGGGACCGCGTTCGGTGCGATGTCGATGCGAATGGACCCCGTGCATCGACGGTTGTTCCTTGGCAACGCCGACGCCGTCGTCCGCATCTGGGACGTTGATCGTGGAACGGAACTCGGCAGCGTTCGTGGCACGGGGCTGAATGATGTGCTGGCCGTTTCGAAAGATGGAAGTCTTCTCGCCACCGGTTCCAGTTCGCCTGAGTCCGATGTTTTGGTTTGGAAGTTGAGTCCGTCGAAGTCCGTCTCGCCTCGGTTGCTGCATCGTTTCGAGGGGCATGAGGAATCCGTCGCGGCCCTGGCGATCTCTCCCAACAGTCGTTGGTTGTTCAGTGGCGACCGGGCCGGCCGAGGCCGTGTCTGGGATTTGCAAACAGGCGAACCGGTGGGCGAACCGATCGACGACTTGCTTGGATTCCGCATCAACACGGCATCGTTTGCTGGCGACTCGGAAAGCGTTTGGATTGGATCCGACAACCAATCCTTGATGCGTTGGCGTTGGTCCGATCGGACTTGGGCAGACCGCTTTGACACGGAAGGTTTCGTGACTGAATTGGTTGTTTCCTCCAATGGCCGGCAGGCGATCACCGTTGATCAATCCAAGCGAACCGATCGAACGATCTCCAATGTGACGTGGTGGGATCTTGCCAGCGGCAAACCACAGCGGTTGCTCTCGGAAACGTTTTCACAGGATCAGACCAGTGCATTTGGTGGTCGTCCCAACTTTGGCGGGGTGTCCTTTTCGATCGATGGCAGTCTGGCTCGTCTGGTCGTGACCCCAATGGGCGAGCGTTCCAGTCGCGTCGAAACTTGGGACGTGTCCGGCGAGATCGGATCGGCGAAGCGAGTCGCAGCGGTGGAGTTGCCAGAACGCCTTGGTGAGTGCACCGCGGTGGCGTCATTGCAAGGCGATTGGTTCCTGACGATGCATGGCAACGCAGCGTTCCTTTGGGACGGGAGTTCCAACACACATTTGACAAGCTATCGAGCTCACGGCGCGGTCACGCGAGCCATGTTTGCCGATGGTGATCGCCGCGTGATCACGGCCAGTCGCAGTGTCAAAGTTTGGGACGCCGAGACCGGCAAGACGATTGGTAAATTGGAATCGCCGCATGAGGGGACCATTCGCGCGATTGCGGTTGCTCCCAAACAAGCCTTCCGATTTGCCACCGGAGGCGATGATTCTCGAGTTCGTGTCTGGGACTTCGACGAAACCGCAGGGACATTCGAATCCGTTCGGCAATGGAACGATCCGGTTCTGCAGGGCGGCATCGCATCCTTGGACTTCAGTGCCGATGGTTCGTGTTTGCTAGCGACGAGCAATCAAGGTGCGGCGACGTTGATGCAACTCGATGGCGACGCGAAACTCAAATTGGTGGCTGACCCGTCGCTTGGCAAACTGAACGTCGGTCGTTTTTCAGACGACTCCCAGTGGGTCGCGGTCGGTGGATCCGACAACATCGCGCGAATGTGGAACGTCAAGGATTGGTTGGCGAACCCCGTGAAGAAGACCACAGAAGCCGGAACTCCCATTGAATTGATTGGCCACGCCGAACCCATTTCGGATGTGGCGATGTTGGCCAACCCGCTTCGATTGTTCACCGCCAGTGAAGATCGATCGGTGCGAGTTTGGGATCCCGTCGCCCAAGGAGCCCAGCAGGACGAACAGAGCCGATTTGGCCGTGTGTTGCTGGAACTGCGAGGTCACAAGGACGCGTTGTCGGCTTTGGATTTGACCGACGAGGGTGACCTGATGATGACGGCATCGGAAGACGGAACGGTTCGCCTATGGCCAGCAGCGACCGGCAAGGATTGATCGCGGGGGACGGATGGTTGTCAGTTGTCCACGCGAAAATGGGTGGCAAACCAGTGGCGAGTCCGGTCCCACAGTGACGTCGCCTCCACCTGAATCACGGCCTCGATCGTCCAGTCGGATGGCGGAGCGAAATCGAACGGTCGCTCATCAGGATCCAGTGCGATGGTGACTTCGTAGGTCCCATCTTGCTCGCTTGGCCGCGTGCCGACGTGTGTGATCCGACCGTGCCAGGCTGCACCTTGTGGGAAATGCGTGACGGCGGTTTGACCTTCTTGGACCCATCCAATTTCCGAAGCGTCCACGGGGACTGAGACTTGGTAGGCCGCGTCCGAAACGATTTGGCAGATTGGAGTTCCGCTGCGGATCCAAGATCCAAGGTTGATCGATTCGGTCGGTTGACCGCTCCAATCGATTTGGGATCGTGATCGTTGCCACTGCGTGATGAGTTTGGGCGTGGTCGCGACAATTCGGCCCGCATGGGGAGCACGGATTTCGCGGTGCTCCGATTCGGCTTGCACCGTCAGCCATTCGTCCCGTTTGGCTTGCAGAGCGAATTCGATCGTCGGGATGTTGGTCGAAGGTTGCTGGGATGCATTGGAAGTGGTTCGACTCATTCGAGTCCCTTTCAGGCGAGCTTCCAGTTCCGCGATTTCTCCCTGAAGACGTTGAGTTTGAAGCGAGGACTTCCAGTCAACCAGTTTCGCGACCAGCCCGTTGGGCTGGACGGCCTGTCCTGTTTCAGCAACCGATTCCAAGCGTCCCGGAGCCAAGGCAAACACCTCGGTCCGTTGGACTGGCTGAATTTTCGCGATTCCCTTCACGCGGTGGGGAAGCGGAACCAGAAGCATTGCCAACAACAAGGTCGCAAGCACGCCGAACATCCATCGCGACCGTGTGCGAGCTTTCACGGGATCCAGTTCGCTTGGTGGACGGACGATGGGAGCGGCCCAGATTCTCAACACGCGGTAGAGGATGAATGCGATGGCGGCCAGACCAACGGTCGTCGCGCCGATCGACGCGAGAAAGTGGAGGGCCAGCCAACCGATCGCTCCGAAGACGACGATCCGATAGAGCGTGCTGGCAATCGCGTAGGTGAGCAGTCCGACGGAGTCGCGGTCATTCTGAATCGCCGAGGGTTGCGATTCGGACTCGTTGCGAATCGTGGAGACGCTCCAAAACCAAGCTCGTAAACGCGATTGCAACGCGGATCGTGAACGGGATGCGAGGTTCGGAACGGACGCCGCGTCGGACAGCAGGTAGTAGCCGTCGTACCGCATCAAGGGATTGCCGTTGAGAATCAGCGTGTTGACCGACGTGACCATCAACACAAACACCAGCACGTTTTGCGGGAGGCCAGGCATCGAATGGGCCCAAGCAATCAGAGCGAGAGATCCCATCAAGCACTCGGCCAAAATTCCCGCGGCGGAGACGAGCATTCGTTTCCAGGGTTGCGGAATCAACCACGCATCGCTGACGTCGCAGTACAAACATGGGATGCCAAACAAAAACATCACACCCATTTCACGGCAGTGACCGCCGAACCATTTGCAGGCGGTTGCATGGGCCAGTTCGTGAATCAACTTGACGCTTGAGATCACCGAGGCAAGGAGCACCCATGTGGATGGGGATTGCAGCGTCAGTGCGCTCTGCCGGATCGCGGGGATCAGGTGTTCCCAGTTGGCGAGCAGCGTGGCTCCTGTGAGCAATGTCCATGTCGAACCGAAGACGGCACAAGCCCGCCGATGCTTCCGAACCAAGGCTCGAACACGTTGAACGGGGCGATCAAGCCAGCGGTCGGGATCGACCAAGGGAATGCGGATCGCCAACGGGTTGCGAACCGCACGCTGCCAAAAGGATGCGTCTGGTTCGCGTCGTGCGATGAAAGTCGGGCCGGTCGCCGATGAGGTTGCGATCCAACCCTTTTGATAGGCTTGATTGACAAAGGCCTCGAAATCCTCGCGTGAAAGTTCGGCGGGAGCGAGCAGACGCTGGCAGTGCAGGTGGGCTTGTTCGAGCGTTCGTTGCCCGTCGAGGCTGTTCAAGATCGCGAATTCTTGTTCGTTGACCATCCACTGAGCGGAGGACCGATCGTTGGATCCACGCACCGAAACCAGCGGATCTCGGACGACCCACTGAAACGATTTGCCGACACGAATCGCACGGCAGAACAAATCCGGTCGCAGTCGAGGTTGGATGGCCGCGGAACTCATCGCGTCGTTCCGGATTCGTTCGATGGCAGCAACAGTCGAGCCGGTGATCCTGGCAGCACTTTCCCGTCGGTGTTGTCGATTTCGATCCAGAATCGGGTTTCTCGGGTCAGCGGATCGACTTCGGGGCTAATGAATTTCGCTTCCCCCGAGCGTTGGATGGTTTCGCCGGTGGCAAGTTCGATGGTCAGCTTTGGTTTGGATTCATTGCGAAGCCAATCGATCCATGTGGCGGGCAGGTAGCCTTCGACTCGCAGACGATCCAGACGCACCACCCGGGCGATCGCTTCACCTGGTTGCACCCAGTCACCAACTCGGTGGGAAACCTCGACCACAATGCCATCGATTGGCGACTTCAGCGAGTGTTGGTCGACATTCTCAGTTGCCAGTTCGAGTTGCTGCTGTTTCAGCTTTTTCTTCAAGAGGACAACGTTCGCCGCTGCTTCGGCTTGTCGAACCGCGACTTCGGCCGAGCGGATTTTGGCTTGCAAAGCTGCCGCCGTGGCTAGGTCGATCGATTGTTCCAGGCGAGCGTTCTCTTGTTCGAAGATGGCTTGCCGGGTTTCCAGGGTTCGTTGTTCGTAGGCGAGTTTGAATTGATCGATTTCGGATTGCGAAACCGCGTCATCGAAGTTTTCCTTGGCGTTGACCGCCCGTGTCCATTCGCTCTTGGCGACCGCTTCCGCCTTTTGAGCGGCCAGCACACGGATGTCGTTTTCGGCAAGTCGTTTTTGGATGGCTGCGCCAGCTTCGTGTTCCTTGGCCGCGCTTTTTTGTTCTTCCAAGAAAGCGAGAGCCGCATCGACGTCCAGTGTTTGGGCCAGTTGGAAATCGATGATCGCGAGTTCTTGTTCGGCGGATTGTTGGTGCAGTCTGGCCGCCACATCATCCAGGCTTGCCAGCAGCGAGCCTTGTTCCACCGTGTCACCCTCGGCCACTTGGATCTTGATCAATTGACCGGGAAGTGTGGCCACGGCGGATCCCGATTGCACCGGGGTGACGATCAAATCGCCGATCCAAGCGGGCTGAGATGATTCGTGGGTATCAGGTTTCTCGTCCTGCGCCAGTCCGGATTGCGAGACGAAAAGGAGGATTCCCGCTGCGATGAGTGCTCGGTGCATTACCAAATCTCCCGAAGGGATTCGAACAGGGGACGAAAGAGAACGTAGGCGAGGCTTCGGCGGCCGGCAGCCACGTCACCGACCACGGTCGAGCCCATTGGTTGGTCGGTGAGACCCTCGAGCGTTGGAGGGACGGTGGAGATCACTTGAACGACCGGTTGTTGTTTCTGATTGGGAAGGACCACGGATCCGAGGTGTTGGATCTCACCGGTCCAGGTCACATCGGGATGGGCACGCAGGCGCAATCGGCATTTCAAAGGGAGGTCATCCGATTGAGCCTGGAGGACGTGTCCAATGTACTGCTCGGACAGTTCCAGGTTGGCACTCATTCCGGCGGATGAATCCACCACGTCGAACAACCATTGGCCTTGGAAGACATCACGGCCGACCAAGGATTCTTCTTCGTCCCAGCGTCGAACTTGGCCTTGGACATCCGATCGGATCGACATCGATGCTTGCACGGACTGCAGCAACTTCAGTTGCTGTTCATACGACCGGATGCGTTCTCGAAGAACCAGTTCATTGGTCGAGGATTGCAGTCCGCCCGTGTTGGACGAACTCGATGGAGCGGATCGATTGGAGCGGATCGTCCGGCGTCCTGCCAGCTCGGCTTTCGCGGTCGCCAGATTGCCCGCAACCGTTTCGGTTTGCAGGTCGAGTTCATCGCTCCGCAGTTCGACGAGAAGGGTGCCTCGTTCAACTTGTTGCCCATCTTTGACGTGAACCGATACCACGCGGGCTGCGGTCGGTGCGAAGAGTCGTTGTTGATGAATCGGTTCGAGGCTGCCTTCCACGGGAAGTCGCAAAGGGACTTGGACCACCAACAGAACCAAAGCGACCAGTGCAACGATGGCCGCCCAAAGTGCCCGCGAAGATCGATGTTTGAGTCGTGGCGAGGAAGCTTGGAACTGGTCAACGGTCTGCTGAAGGGCGGGAGCAAGTGTGTGACTGATCGATTGCCAATCCGCGCGAAGTTCGGCCGAGTCGACCTGCTGCGCCGACGAGTCAAAGGTTTCGAGAATCAAAAACGATGTCGCCTCGGTGGCGCCTTTGGCACGCAGCGGCAAGATCAGGATGGTTTGAGCACCGGAGTTTTCGCGATATTGATCCAGTTGGTTGTGAAAAATCGTGTCCGAGTCAGTCTCAGTCGATTCGTGAATCTGCGAAAGAATCGCCTGCCAATCATGAACGACGGGGGAGTCCAGCTCAATCTCGGATTGCACGGAGGAGCCGATCGGAACCCATTGGTTCTCTTGCCGGGCAAACCACAGGACTCGGTCGGCGCGTGTGTGGGCGACGATGCGATGACACAGTTGATACGGTGTCAATTCATCGGTCGGCGCGTGAGTCGGAGAGGGATTGGTGGCGGTCATCGTTGCGATCCAGAGCCGGTTTCACGATGGAAACCATTTCTCCAGTTTAACTAGCCGGTGCAAAGTCTCAGGTTCGATGTCCAGAGGCCTGGGGAAACATTCGCTGCTCCAATTGATTGAGATTCGCTCAATCCCGATGCACTGATCAGTCGAAGAATCCGGATAGTGCCAGTTGCATGAGTATTGCTGCTTGCGCACTGATTCAGTGGACACATCGAGAGGGATACGTGACCAGAAGTCGGCCCAAAGCAGGTCGTGCGATGATTCGGTGGGCTTTGGCTCCTCGAGCTCGGCGGATTTTCTGCGCCGGTTGGATGATCATGGCGATCGCACCGGGATTGGGCTCGCTGGGGTGCCGTGCATCGCGGGCACTGCCAGAAACGGTTGGCAACCGCACCGCTCACGTCGATCGGATCATGGCTCGCGTGGACGCCGGGGCACCGCCTGAGACGCTCACGACTCCCGTCATCGCACCGCTGACATTGCGAGATCCCGAGGCATTGGCCAAAGCGGATTATCGCGACCTGACGCTGCAGCAGACGCTCAATCAAGCGATGAGCAACAGCGAGGTTCTGCGAGACTTGAATGCAACGGTGTTGCGTGCCCCCGAGACGGTCACGACGGATGAGAGCCCCGGACTGGTTCAAACGGACCCACAATTGGGAATGGAAGCCGCACTCTCGGCGTTCGATGCCCAGCTCACCGCCGTGGGGACATGGCAGAACAACGACCGCCGGTTCAACAACCGATTCTTTGGCGGTGGTGCCAATGCGTTCCAGCAAGACTTGCATGACTACGTGTTGCAGTTGTCCAAGCGGACGGCGACGGGGGCGGAGATCAGTCTGCGAAGCATCACCGATTACGATGCCAACAATGCGACGGGCAACTTGACCCCCAGTGCTTGGCAAACGCAATTGCACGCCGAATTGCGGCAACCATTGCTGCAGGGCGGCGGGTTGGCGTTCAACCGAATCGCCGGGCCGGCGGCTTTACCGGGTGTGTACAACGGTGTGTTGATCGCGAAAACGAACAGCGATATCTCCAACGCCCAATTTCGCGAAGACGCGCGCAACTATCTCAGCAACGTCATCAATGCCTACTGGGATTTGTACTTCGCCTACCGCGATGTTGACGCCAAGCAAGAAGCCGTCGCTCGCAGCTTGGAAACGTGGCGGAGCTATGACGCACAGAAGTCATCGAACCGGCGGGGTGGCTCGGCGGAAGCTTTGGCAAGAGAGCAGTACTACCGGTTTGTTTCCGAGCTGCAAGACGCGATTGCGGGCAAGCTGATTCAGCGGACTCAAACCAACAATTCCACCTCCGGCGGCACCTTCGCGGGCGTCACGGGAGTCCAAGCGGCGGAGCGTCGTTTGCGGTTGTTGATTGGTTTGCCGATCGCCGATGGGCAACTGCTGCGACCGGTCGACGAGCCCATGTCAGCTCCGTTGATCTTCGATTCTCAGTCGTTGGCGATTGATGCGTTTCGAATGCGAAGTGAATTGCAACAGCAGCGGCTGCTGGTCAAGCGTCGCGAATTAGAAGTCATCGCGGCGAAGAATTTTCAGTTGCCCACACTGGACTTGGTCACCACGTATCGGCTGCGTGGTCTCGGCAAGGATCTGGCGGGTAGCGATTCCGCGTTCAACGAGCTTGGAACCGGCGACTATCAAGAGTACGAGGCGGGAGTCGAGTTCCGAATGCCGGTTGGTTTCCGACAAGCACACGCCGCGGTGCAGCACGCCAAGATTCAGGTGGCGCGTGAACGGGCGGTGTTGCGAGAGCAGGAGCGGCAGATCACCCATGACTTGATGGCGGTGATCGCAGAGACAGAACGGGCATACGCCCAGATGGAAACCAACCTGAATCGCTACCTCGCTTCGAAGGACGCACTCGACGCTCTCGAGGCCAACCGCAAGGCAGGTTTGCCGATCAGCCTGGAGCAATTGCTCGATGCCCAGCGACGGCTCAACGAGTCACAAACTCGTTATCACTTGGCGATGACCGAGTACATGATCGCGGCCAAAAACGTGTACTTCGAATCCGGCACGCTGCTGGAAAACTGCCACGTCGGAGTCATTGGAGACACGGTCAAAGCGATGCCAGTTGCTTTCGAGTAATCGTCTGGTGGCTGTCAGTTGAGCGGAAGATCTTCGACCTCTCGGGACATCGATTTGATTGCTGGTGTTTTTTGGGTTTCGAGATTCTTTGTTCCCCGGCTCTGCCTGGGAACACACTGTCTTGGAGGCTCCGCCTCCCGATTGTGTCTCAGCAGGCGGAGCCTGCAGTGCATTGCGTTCCCAGGCAGAGCCTGGGAACGAGAAAAAGCCTCGTTTATAAAAACGATGTCCCCGGGGACATCGATCAGCTCGCGTGCATGACCCCGGAGGGGGCAAAGAACCTCAGCCCGAACCGGTTCAGGCTTTTTGCATCGAGAGGATGCGTTCGTGGCCGGCGAGGTCTTTGATCAGGTGGATCTCTTGGTAGCCACCGTTTTGCTCGGCCAGTGTCTTGCAAGCACCCGCGATCATGGGGCTGAGTTCGATGATCAGCTGACCGTCGTCGTTCAGACGCTGGACGGAATCGTTGAGCAACCGGGCGATGATTTCGGTTCCATCGGGACCGGATAGCAACGCACCGCGAGGTTCGAATTCGCGGACGGTGGTTGGGAGTTCGTCGTACTCGGACTGGCTGATGTAAGGTGGGTTGCTGCAGATCACATCGAAGGTTTGGTCGGGTTCCAGCCCATCAAACAAATCACTTTGCAGCAGCGTGACACGATCGGAGAGCTTCAAGTTCTCAACGTTCCACTTCGCGATGTCGAGAGCGGTCAAGCTGATGTCGACGGCGGTGACCTGTGTCTTTGGCAGCGACTTGGCGATCGCGACCGCGATCGCTCCGCTGCCGGTTCCGATGTCCAGCACCGTTGGGCTTGGTCGGTCTGACAGGCGACCTTTGATTTGGTCGATGGCTTCGATGACCAAGTGTTCGGTTTCGGGCCGGGGCACCAACACATTTTCGTCGACGCGAATCGAGATCGAGTAGAACTCGCGGTAGCCGACCAGTTGGGCGACGGGGGCACCTTCACCGCGTCGTCGGACGAGTTCGCGGAAGGCGACGCGTTGTTCTTCTTCCGGGACTTTGTCGAACGCGGTGTACAGTTCGATGCGTTGACAACCCCGCGCGTGAGCGAGCAGGATTTCCGCATCCAATCGCGGGGACTCACTGCCTTTTTTACGGAAGAAGTCGGTCGTCCATTCCAGCAGACGCATGACCGTCCACGGGGTGTCGTTGCTGGTTTCAGCCATAGAGTTCAGTCAATCATGTCGCCGCGGAGTTGATCGCGATCGTATTCGATCAACGCTTCGGTGACAGGATGAAGATCGCCCGCGATGATTTGATCGAGTTTGTAAATCGTGAGGTTGATGCGGTGATCGGTCAACCGATTTTGCGGGAAGTTGTAGGTGCGAATGCGTTGGCTTCGGTCGCCGGAGCCGATCAGTCCCTTGCGAGCTTCGGCTTGCTTGGCCGCTTCTTCTTCTCGCTTCTTTTCGTAGATGCGAGCCTTCAAAACCCGAAGGGCTTTGGCCAGGTTTTTGTGTTGGCTTTTTTCGTCTTGGCATTGCACGACGATGCCAGATTCGTGGTGCGTCAGACGCACGGCCGAATCGGTTTTGTTGACGTGCTGGCCGCCGGGGCCGGAGGCACCGAAGAAGTCTTTGCGGTAGTCGTCTGGTTTCAGATCGATTTCCACGTCTTCGGGTTCGGGCATCACCGCGACGGTGGCGGCGGAGGTGTGCACGCGGCCTTGCGTTTCCGTTTCGGGGACGCGTTGGACGCGGTGCCCGCCGGATTCGTACTGCAGGTCACGGAAGACGTTGTCGCCTTCGAGCGTCAGGGTGATGTCTTTGAAGCCGCCCATTTCGGTCGGGCTGGCGTCCATCACCTCGGTTTTCCAGCCCACCTTTTCGGCGTAGCGGGTGTACATCTCGTACAGGTCACGAGCGAAGAGCGCGGCTTCATCGCCACCGGTGCCGGCGCGGATTTCCATCACGCACCGTGTGCGGTGAGAGTCTTCCCCGCCAACGGTCAGCGACAGCAGATCTTCCCAGATGGTTTCTCGCTCCTTGCGAAGCGTCTCCATCTCGGACTCTGCCATTTCACGTTCTTCCGAATCCTCGGCTTCAGCCACCATCGCCACGCACTGATGGATTTCATCCGTCAGGCGTTTGAAGGATCGATACTGGTTGGCCAACCGGTTCAGTCCACCGTGTTCTCGTGCCGTTGCGCTCATGCGAGCGCCGTCGGAGAGGACGTCCGGGTTGGACATATCGCCTTCGAGTTTCTCGAAGCGAGCCAGTTTTTCCTCGAGGATGTCGCGGATGGACCCGCTCATTTGGTGGCTTTCTTGCCCTTCTTTTGCAGTGATCCGTAGGTGCCAGCAGCAAATTTCTTCTGGAACTTGTCGATCCGACCAGCGGTGTCAACGTATTTCAGTTTGCCGGTGTAGAACGGGTGGCACTCGCTGCAAATGTCGATTTTCAGCTCGGGACGCGTGCTGCGGGTGGTGAAAGTGTTGCCGCAACCGCAGGTGACGGACGTTTCTTGGTAGTTGGGGTGAATGCCGTCTTGCATGACGTTCAAACTCGAGCCAATGAGGGTGTTACGACGGTGGATTTCGACAGAACCGTCGGTCAAGTGAATTCGCTGTCGGTCGAATCCCAGATGTTACGTTAAACCAGGTGGTTTGTTCAAGGGCGAGCCTCCCAAACACGGGACAAATCCCCTGCGTGCAGGTGGATCAATCGGATGCCGTTGATCGAGGGGGATGCGTATTGAGTGTTTTCGCCCCCGAGGGTTTGATAATGCGAGTCGGTCGCATTAGAGTCCCCCTCCTTCGCTTTCAAAAGCTAGCCAGCCAATGAAAAACGCGTCGATGTCCAGCAATCCGAGCACTTTCGAGAGGGAATCCCCTCGAAACATTGGAACTTGCGTTCGTGAGCACTCGTTGGATTGCTCCTTCATCGGTCGTGACTTCTCGCCAGCCATGCTTGTTCTTCATCGAAAACCTGTTTTCGGGACAATCGCATGCGCTCGGTCGCACCTTCGGAACCATCTGGCTTGAATTTGTCTGACTCTGCCTCGCGATCAAGGGCGGGGTTCACGTTGGTGGAACTGTTGGTGGTGATCGCCATCATCGGCGTTTTGGTGGGGCTGTTGTTGCCCGCCGTCCAGGCCGCCCGGGAAGCTGCCCGACGGATGAGCTGTGGCAACAATTTGAAGCAAGTTTCCCTGGCGATTCACAACTACGAGTCAGCCTACAGGAAGTTGCCGCCAGCTTGGACCAATCCGGGGCAAGGTTCGGGGTGGTCGATGCAGGCCCGAATTCTTCCGTTCCTGGAAGAATCCGCTTTGTCGGAAGGAGTCGATTTCAGTCGTGATTACGGCGCGTCCTACCTGACGATCGATGGCGTTCAGGTTCCGACATCCTCGTTCCGGGTGGCTGCCTATCAATGTCCCAGTGATCCGCGAGATGAGCCCCGCCGCGGATCATCCGGCCCTCAGTATTACAAACTGAACTACGCGACCAACGAAGGGGTTTGGTTCGTGCTGGATGAAGCCACCGGTGCGGTGGGCGATGGGATGTTCGTTCCCGGCCGCTACCTTGGTTTTCGCGATTGTTTGGATGGGACCAGCAACACGATGGCGCTTGCCGAAGTCAAAGGCTGGACGCCTTACGCTCGCGACGCGAAACAAACCGGGACGATGACGATGCCGGTGAACACGGACGAGATCTGTGCGTTCGGCGGCGACTTCAAAACCGAAACCGGGCACACGGAATGGATTGATGGCCGTGCCCACCAGGCCAGCGTCACGACCGTGTTTTCACCCAACAAGAAGGTTCTGTGTGAAATTTCGGGGGTGGAGTACGACATCGACTTCACCAACATGCGCGAGGGCAAGTCGCCACCGGCGGGGGTTCGCACCTACGCGGCGGTCACCTCGCGAAGTTACCACCCGGGTGGCGTGCACGTGTCGTTGTTGGATGGCTCGGTTCGTTACATCACCGATTCGGTCGAACTCGAGCTCTGGCAATCGATGTCAACGCGAGCCGGGCATGAAGTGATTCAGCTTCCGTGAACAGGTTGGGATTGCTCAATGGCAAGCCCAGCGTTTCAGGGCGGAATCTGGACCGGTAACTGTTCGCAAGGGAAGAACGAGCGGAGCCCTTGACTGCGGGCCGCCGTGTTCCCACCTCTGGCACTTGGATGCAGGATATCATAGGGGTGTCACACGATTTTAAATTACCTTTGAGGGAGACGTTTGAGAGCGACTGGAATGAATGGTTGTCGGATTCGTCCAATCCTTCTGGATGGGACCGGAATAGTGTTCTGACCTGCACCATACGGTGTGTCGGAACAGCTTGCCTCGATGAATCGATCGATTCGTTTGGTGCAAGGAGTTTCGTCTTGGGGCAGATTTGATCCGAGGTGGTGGGTTTCGCCTGCCGATGCGTGATCGAGTGCTAGGGTTGAGCGGACAACTGGAACAATGCCTGACCGGTTCGTCACGAGTGTGCCCAGCGACTTTTCGCCGAGCACACGATGGTCTCGAAGGACCACGGCAACCAAATCAGGCCAGCGACTCAAGGAGCGATCTCTACATGCTGATGCGACAACCGTGCCCCGATCTTCAGTTCGCCTACTCCCCTCCGTTCGGAGCGACGCTCACGGAGAAGGGAGTGCAGTTTTCGGTCTTCAGCCGTTCCGCAACCGAAATGCGGTTGTTGCTGTACAACAAGGTGACCGATCGCGAACCAGCTCAAGTCATCGACTTTGATCGGGAAACCGATCGCTGGGGGGATGTCTGGAGTTTGCACGTGCCGGGGCTCGAAGCCGGCCAACTTTACCACTTCCAAGCCAGCGGACCGTGGGAACCTGAAAACGGTCACCGGTTCGATTCCACGGCTCGGTTGATCGACCCTTACGCGCAGGCCCTGGCGGGAACCTACCAAAAGCAAACCGATGGCGTTGTGCGTCCACCGAAGTGCGTGGTTGTCGATGGCACGTTTGACTGGGAAGGCGATCGGCACGTCCGACGTGACGTCAGCGAATCCATCATCTACGAAATGCACGTTCGTGGATTCACCAAGAGCAAGACTGCCAAGGTCAAGGCTCCTGGGAGCTACCTGGGCGTGATCGAGAAGATCCCGTATCTGAAATCATTGGGTGTCACCTCGGTGGAGTTGATGCCGGTGCATGAATTCCCCATCCGGGACCCCCAAGGCAAGAAAATTTCGCGGCCGAACTATTGGGGCTATGACCCCATGGCGTTCTTCGCGCCTCACCGTGGTTACGCGCATGACTCGGCGCCCGGTGCTCAGGTCAACGAATTCAAACAAATGGTCAAAGCCCTGCACTCCGCGGGGATCGAAGTCATTCTGGACGTGGTCTTCAACCACACCTGTGAAGGCAACGAACAAGGACCCACGCTGTCGTTCAAGGGACTTGAGAACCAAGTCTATTACATCCTTTCGGAAGGCCAGCACTACTGCAACTACAGCGGTTGTGGCAACACGATCAACGGCAACCACCCCGTTGTTCGCGAGATGATTTTCCATTGCTTGCGACACTGGGTGCACAACTACCACATCGATGGTTTCCGATTCGACCTGGCCAGCATCTTGAGTCGCGACCGGAACGGGAACTTGATTCCCAACCCACCGATGGTGGAACTGATCGCGGAAGATCCCATGTTGGCGGACACGAAGATCATCGCAGAAGCCTGGGATGCAGCCGGTGCCTATCAGGTCGGTAGCTTTGGCAATCACCGCTGGGCGGAATGGAACGGTCGCTACCGCGACGACGTGCGAGGTTTTTGGCGTGGCGATGCGGGAACGCTCGGGCCGATGGCAACTCGTTTGGCCGGTAGCAGCGATCTGTACCAGCATGCCGGGCGTCCCCCGTCTTGCAGTGTGAACTTGGTGACCACGCATGATGGTTTCACCATGAACGATTTGGTTTCGTACAAAGACAAGCACAACGAAGCCAACGGCGAGAACAACAACGACGGCGACAATCACAACATCAGTGACAACTACGGTGTCGAAGGTCCGACGCGCAAAAAGGCGATCGCCACGATTCGCAGTCAGCAAGTCCGCAACATGCTGGCGACGTTGTTGACCAGCCAAGGTGTGCCGATGATCGTCAGTGGCGATGAAGCTCGCCGAACGCAGAAGGGCAACAACAACGCCTATTGCCAAGACACGGACATCTCCTGGTTCGATTGGCGATTGGTTGAAAAAAACGCGGACCTGGTACGGTTCGTCAGCGCATTGATTGAGTTCCGTAAGAACCAACCCACCATTCGTCGCCGGGAATACTTGACCGGGCAACCAGTCGATGGCCGGAAGGTACCGGACGTGTCATGGTACGGGCCGTCGGGGGATCCATTGAACTGGGATCAAGGCGAACTGGCGATGGCGGCGTACATCGCTGCTCCGAGCCGCATCGACGATCCAGAAGGTTTGGGACGCGACGTGATCTTGATGTTCAACAGCACCGGGGATCACCGTGACTTCCACTTCCCAGCGATTGCTCGCGGGACGCAGTGGAATTTGTTTGTCGACACGGCGGCACCATCGCCGGACGACGTTTATCCCAATGTCGACGGGCCGATGCCTCCGAACAACCGGATTGTGGAAGTCGGACGCCACTCGATGCGGATCTACGTTTGCAACGCGGAACCCAAGTAGTCCGGTCACGGACATGATTTGAAATTTGAATCCGCCTTCCTCGTTGCTTCGTCAGGAAGGTGGATCGCACGGCCGCCAGTCGGCCGCTCTTCTCTGGCAATCTATTCAACAGCTTTTCAACGATCCGCGGCGGGAGAAAACCCGTCGCGGATCGCTTCGTTTGTGGCTGGTCGGCTATCATCGTGGCATGCAGCCAACGGTTTTCTTGACGACCTTCTTCGCGGTGAAGCAAACGCCGCTGACGAAACCCCGCTTCCCATTGGGAGATCGTGCAGTGGATCGACGCCGCTTTTCAGCGGGGTTCCGCAGGATGCACCTCCTCCGAAACGAAGTTGGGGGGAGGTCGAGCGACGTCGTTCAGGCGTACGCGAGGGAGGGGGCGAGAGCATGGGATCGCAGCGTGAATTGCCCTCTCCCGGAAATCTCGCTGAACGCGTCGTTTTCCGACCCCTCCCGTTTCACGGGCGGAGTTCTCTGGCGGTGCACGCACAGCACTTCGAAACTGCGCGACCTCTTGGTTGGCTGGTGTTTGGGGGTGCTGTTGCTTGGTGGTTGGATGGGGTGCAAACCGGCACCGACCCAACCAGTTGGTTCGGTCGATGATCCCCCGCCTGCTGTCGGGCAACCGTTGAACCCGCGAGAGCAAGTGGCTCAGCATGTTCAAAGCGGTCGGTTGACGGAAGCCATTGAATCACTGGATGAGTTGATCGCGACGAAACCGTCCGATGGATTGGCACTGGCATCGCAGGCGGCCAGTTTGGCTTACCAAGCAGGCGATCCGGCCGACGCGGTGAAACGACTTCGTGAATTGATTCAGGCTCATCCGCAGAACGTCGAGTTGCGTCGAGATTACGCGGGGTTGCTGGCTCAGCGTGGGTACCGATTTGATGCCAACGAGCAATACCGAGTGCTTGCCGGACGAGTCGCCTTGAGCCCACCGGAATTGATCGGTTTGATCTACCCGCATCGCCCTCAAGTGAACTTCGAATCCAAGCCTGACGTTCAAGACCGGGAAGCGGTGAAACGCAAAGGAGTTTTGAGCGTGGTAGCCGCGCTCCGCAGTCGTGGTGACTTGCAAGAAGCCATCGATGTGTTGGTCACCAGCGACGGAGTCGATGGCAACGATCCAGCCGTCCTGGCAATGCTTGGTTGGCTGTATGCTGCCGCCCAACAAGAAGGCAACTGGATTGATTGGGCGACCAGCAGCGACTCGGTGCGTGTCAGCCGGTACCCCGCTTATTGGCTCGCGTGGGGAACCGCGTTGCGAGATGGAATGCTTGTTCCGGAGGAGCAGGAGTCCTCTGGCCAACTCGGCAATTCAACCGAATTTGCCGTTCGATGTTTCTTGGAGGCCATCCGCCGTGAACCGCACAGTCAAATCGCTTGGGACAGTCTGGCTGCCTCGTTGGATGTCTTGAAAGCGAAAACGGAAGTGGATTCCGATGCGGTGGAACAACGCCCGCTCGAAGAAGCTCGGGAACGTGTCAGCGAGCGATTGTTGCAACTCGATGAGACTCAGTGGTTGGCAAATCAGATCTGGAATTCACAGGCCAGTCCCCTGTCCCGTGAAGAGCAAGCGGAGATGTTCGAACGGTTGACGGGCATGCTGCAAAAACAAGGTTGCCTCGGGGAGGCCCTGAGTTGGCAACTGCTGCTGGCATCGATGCAGCCATCAGGTGATTGGAAAGAGCTTCGACAAACGGTGCAGTCCACGTTGGCGAAGTATCCCAAAGGGATCGACGAAGCGGAGTTGTTGGTGGGATTGGATGTGAATCAATTTGTCGACCAGAGCAATGAGTGGATCACCGCATTGAACCAGCGATCACGGGTTGAGTTGCCTGGGACGGACCCGGGGCCAATGCAGGTGGACGCAGTCAGGGCTCGATTGGTCAATGTTGCCCAGGAATTGGGAATGGATTTCCGGTGGTTCAATGCCACGGATCCGGTGAAGTCGGAGTTCCGATTGCACGAGCCCTTGGGCGGGGGAGTGGCCTGCCTTGATTTTGATGCGGATGGTTGGGTGGATCTGTATTTCAACCAAGCCGCCGGTGAGGCAACCACTCATTTCGGTGCCAAACCCAACGCTTTGTTTCGTCAGTCGGATGGCAAGTTGGTCGACGTGGTGATGCCATCTGGCAGCGATGATCGTCGCTACGGCCACGGGGTCACGTCAGGCGATTGGAACCAGGATGGATGGCCGGATTTGTTGTTGGCGAACTTTGGCGAAAACGTTTGGTTGATCAACCAAGCCGATGGGACGTTTCAAAAACGGCTTGTCTCTGACTTTGATGCGACCTCTCCAGCGGCACCCGATGCGTTCACTCTGTCGGCTGCCATCGCAGATGTGACAGGCGATCATTTGCCAGACCTGATTTCAATTCAGTACATCGATGATCCCGAGGTGTTGAGGCCGATTGAAAGGAAACCTGACGGATCGCCGGTGAAGCTGCCCGGGCCTCTGCACTTTCAGCCCGCTTCCAGTGAGGTATTGGTTTCCGATGGGAAAGGGGCGGGGGAGTCTTTGCCTTTGGGTAACGAAGGTCATGGCCCCAGCACGGGGATGGGATTGATGGTCGCGGACTTGGATTCCCTGCCGGGGAATGAGATCTTTGTTTCCAACGATCAGCGAGCCAATCACCTTTGGTTTCGTGCCCCAGGCGAAGATGGGACGTTGGCATGGGGAGACCAAGCGGCCATTCGCGGTGTCGCGGTTGGTCCGGGAGGCGACATGAACGCGTGCATGGGAATCGCGATGGCGGATTTCAATCGCGATCAGAAATTGGATTTGCACGTCAGCAATTTCTACGACGAATGGGCCAACCACTTTTGCCAAACGAGCGCTGGGATGTTTGTCGATCGCGCCGTCGTGTTTGGTGTGGATCGGTTGACATCACGCATGACGGGGTTTGGAGTGCAGGCGTTGGATTACGACAACAATGGCTGGGAAGATTTGTTGGTCGCCAACGGTCACGTGGAAGACCTCAGGGACCGCGGAACACCGTTTCAGATGAAGACGCAGTTGTTGGTCAATCGAGGCCAGCGATTTGAGGCCGCTGAAATGGACGATCCGAAAGGCGACTGGGAACGAGCTCGCCTGGGCCGCGGCGTGGCAACGTGCGACTTCAACCGCGACGGTCGATTGGACGCCGTGGTCACCTATGTGGACGCTGCTGCGGAACTGCTTCGAAACGAAACCGAGTCCGTTGGCAACTTCCTGCAACTACGGCTGATCGGCACGCAATCCGAACGTGACGCGATCGGGGCTCGGGTCGATGTGAGATCGGGAGAGGAAGTTTGGGCCGGAATGGTCGCGACGGGTGACGGCTACGCCTGCCGCAACGAAGCGATCCTGCACTTCGGATTGGGGGACGTTTCGTCACTGGATTCGATCACCGTGACGTGGCCAACCGGGGAGGTCCAGCGATGGGAAGCGAGCGAGAGCAAGCCCATCGATGTCAATCAACGTTTTTGCATCGTTGAGGGATTGGAGGAACCGTTCGAAGATCAGTGATCGAGAACTCGACCGCTTCGATTTCGCTCGTTGAGTTTATCGGAGCGAAATGTGGCATCGGCTTCCAGCCTGTGGGGTGATCCATCACAGGCTGGAAGCCGATGCGACTGATTCAGACAATCATTTTGCGGCGGCTTGTTCAGCAGCGAAAGCCCGCAGGGGTTTGGGCAGCGGGAATTGAACGTCTTCTTCTCGGACGACTTGCGTGTCCACGACGGCGTCGAAGTGGTTCTGCAACCATTCGATCGTGGATTGAACCACCGATTCGGGAGCGCTTGCACCGGCGGTGATCAGCACGTTGTCCTCGTTGGAAAACTGATCCACGGCCAGATCTTGTGGGCCGTCGACCAGCATCGCACGTTTGCCTTGTTCCGCCGCCAGTTCGCGCAGTCGTTGACTGTTGCTGCTGTTTTGGCTGCCGAGGACAACGACCACGTTGGCATCTTCACGCAGCAGTTTGACGGCTTCCTGTCGGTTCTGGGTCGCGTAGCAGATGTCGTCTTTGGGTGGCGAGTGAATCTCTGGGAAACGCTCGCGAAGACGGCGAATGACTCGCCCGGCATCATCGACTGACAGAGTCGTTTGGGTGAGGTAGGCCAGTTGGGTGTCAGGTTCAAATTCCAAGCGATCGACATCGGCTTCGTCTTCGACCAACACGATCGCTTCGGGAGCTTCGCCCATGGTCCCGAGCACTTCGTCGTGACCTTCGTGCCCGATCAAGATGATTGTGTAACCCGCCTTGGCGTACTTGATCGCTTCCAGGTGAACCTTGGTGACCAACGGGCAGGTCGCATCGAGGGCGTGCAGTTTGCGGGCCTGCGCGGCCTTGCGGATTTCGGGCGAAACACCGTGAGCGGAGAACAGCAGCACGCCCCCTTCCGGAACTTCTTCGATGGTGTCGACGAAGACGGCCCCTTTTTCAAGGAAAGTCTTGACCACGAACTGGTTGTGGACGATCTCGTGGTAGACATAGACCGGTGGGCCGAATTTCTGCAGCGTCAGATCCAGTGAATCAATTGCCATGTTGACTCCAGCGCAGAAGCCTCGGGGAGCCGCCAAAATGATTTTCATGGGAGTTGGATTTCTGAGTTTGCTGGGGGGCGTCAACCATTGGACGCCGGCCGTGTTTGTTCTGGGGAGTTGGTCATCGGCTAGAATAACCGCAGAAGCCCCAAAACGTCCAACGGCTCGATTCCCGCTTTGTCCACTGACCCGCGTGGTCGACTCCAATCAGGTAAGTCCTTGCCCTCTGTCAGCACCTTCGGCCGCAACCAGGAATCTTCCCCGGGAGAAGACCGCGCCGAGCGAACTGCTAGCAAAATCATTCTAGGAGAAGATGGACAGGGCTGTTTTCGAGATGCACTGTCCGAATCGCGTGCCGAGTGCCGAGCCATCGCCCGGGCCAGCCGCGAAAATTTTCTAGTGGCGACGTGTTTGTTGCCGCGAGTCTTTCGCCAGCCCTTTTACGATTTGTACGCTTTTTGTCGCACCGCCGATGATCGGGCCGATGAATCCGGGACGCCTGAAAAAGCCTTGGCGGCCCTGCGGGAGTATCGCCAGGCCGTCGCTGACATGTACTCCGTCGAGGAAGACGGGGGGCAGAACGAAGGCATCTTCGTTGCGCTCGCCGACACGGTGCATCGGTATTCCATTCCGCGACAACTGCTGGACGATTTGCTCGATGCATTCACTCAAGATCAAACCACGAACCGCTACGAGGACGAGGAGCAGTTGCTCGACTATTGTCGGCGATCGGCCAATCCGGTTGGGCGGATGATCCTGCGGTTGGCGGACGCGGACACGGAAGAAAACGGATTGGCATCCGATGAGATCTGCACGGCACTGCAATTGGTGAATTTTTGGCAGGACGTTTCGCGGGATCGGTTGATGGGGCGGGTTTACATTCCGGAATCGATCATGCAGCGGTTTGGGTTTGACGGAAGCGAGATTCGCGGCGGTCTGGCACCAGGGCAGTCGACTCCGGTGGCGATTCGTGAGGCGATCCAGTTTCTGTGCCAGCAAACACGTACGAGGTTCCATCGAGGCCTGCCGCTCGTTGATCGCGTGCCGACCTGGCTGAGTGCGGATTTGCGATTGTTTGCCGAAGGTGGCTTGGCAACCATCGATGCCATCGAATCCATTGAATTCGACATTTTGCGGGTCCGGCCTGTCGTCCGACGCTCAACCCAAATGCGGTTGCTCGGACGTGCGATGTGGCTGCGTTGTTGGTCCGGACGTGCCCGCACGGGAGCAACACGATGACAGCCGAATTCAAACAGTTGGTGTCCAGCTACGCTGCCGTGCGACGGATTTCACGTCAATCGGGAAGCAGTTTCTATCGTTCGTTTTGGTTGTTGCCACGGCAGAAACGCGACGCCATGTCGGCTTTGTATGCCTTCGCGCGTGTGACGGATGATTTGGGCGATTGCGACGAGCCGATGGCTTTGCGACGGAGTTGGCTGCAATGGTGGCGGCAAACCACCGCGATGAATTTGATCGGTCAGGGGAACCAACCGGTTCGATTGGCGGATGGCCTTGAGAACCTCTCTCCGAATGCGTCAGTGGATTTGGTTCGGCATGCGACCGACATCATGCCCGCGCTTCGTCACGCTGCGAATCGATATGAGATTCCATCTCGCTACCTGCTGGAAATCATCGATGGCGTGATGGCAGACCAGCAGAAAAACCGGTTTGATACTTTCGAGCAGTTGGAACACTACTGTTACTTGGTTGCGTCTGCGGTGGGGATCGCGTGTCTGCACATTTGGGGATTTCGATCGCCTTTGCCGATGCAAGCGGCGGTCGACTGCGGGTTGGCCTTTCAGCTGACCAACATTCTGCGAGACGTCAGCGAAGATGCCGCTCGCGGGAGGATCTATCTGCCTCGCCAGCATTACGAGCAGCATGGTTTGGAAGAAGACGATTTATTGCATCCACGCCGAGACGCTCGGTTGCGTTGCTTGTTGCTGGATGAAACACGCCGCGCGGCAGAGTTGTTTGAGTCGGGATGGCGTGTGTGGGATTCGTTGCACGAGGATGGCCGTCCGATGTTCAGCATGATGTGGCGAACCTATCGAAAGTTGTTGCAGCGAATCATGGACGATCCCGACGCTGTTGTTTCGCGAAGGGTTTCGTTGGGGATGCGAGACCGGATCGGGATCGTGTCCAACCACTTTGTTGGCCCGCTGTACCGACGACTTCCTGTTCCGCCGTTGGAGTTGACGACTGGGGAAGGCCGCCGTGTGTCGACGCATGGCAATGACCCGGCATGACAAAACACGTGGTTGTGATCGGAGGCGGAATCGCTGGGCTGTCAGCTGCCGAAGCGCTTTCTCGCACGCAAGCATTTGGGCGTGGTGAGTTGCAGGTCGAGTTGTTGGATTCACGCCACCAAACCGGTGGCCGTGCGGGCTCGTTCGTGGAACCCACCACGGGACAGACGGTGGATTATTGCCAGCACGTTGCGATGGGGTGCTGCACGACGTTGCTGGACTTGCTTCAACGCCTGGAGTTGTTGTCGCAATTTCAACGGTACGAAGAACTGACGTTCTATCATCCTCAGCATGGGTTCAGTCGTTTTCGTCCGAGTCCTTGGTTGCCACCGCCGTTGCACTTGGCATCCAGCTTGTCATCGCTCAAGCATTTGACAGGCAGCAACCGACGGCAGATTCGTTCGGCTTTGTGGCGTCTGATGCGGATCCAAGAGAGCGATTTGATCGATGTCACGGCACTGGAATGGTTGCAAGCCAACGGTCAAAGCGAAGACACCCGAACGAAGTTTTGGGATGTGATTTTGGTCAGTGCCTTGGGGGATGTGCCGCAGCGAGTGTCGATGGCTGCGGCCCGAAAAGTGATGATCGACGGATTCGCGGGTGCGAGGAATGCAAGTGACGTTTGGGTGCCCAAACGTCCGTTGTCTGAGATCTTTGGGGAATCGTTTCGAGAGCCTTTGTCGCGACGCGGAGTTCGGTTTGAACTTGGAGACGCAGTCCGTGGTATGCGTTGGGACGAGGGGAGTGAGCGTTGGATCATCGAGCGTTCAAGCGGTGAATCTCGGACTGCGGATCATGTCGTCGTGGCGACGCCCTGGCATGTCAGTCGTCGCTGGTTTCCTGACTTGTGGGGGAAGCAGGCGGGGCTGACTCCTTCGGAAAAGGAGGATTGGGAGTTGCCGTTTGCGTCGTCACCGATCACGGGCATTCATCTCTGGCTGGATCGTTCCCTGACTCCTCTGCCTCACGTGGTGATGGTGGGAACGTTGGCGCAGTGGTTCTTTCAGGAACCGATCGAGCAGGCCGAGCAATCCTCCCGTGCCGAAGGGGTTTACCATCAAGTGGTCATCAGCGGACGACACGCGGGGAGTGATTGGCCCAAAGAGAAGTTGGTCGCCGAAGTGGTGCGTGAGTTGTCACAGGCGTTCCCCGAATCAGGGACGCCTCAGATTCGGAAGAGCCGCGTTGTGACGGACCCGCACGCTGTATTTTGTGTCAGCCCGACGACTCAGGGGTGTCGTCCTGAATCAAAAACGTCGCGTCCGGGGCTTCATTTGGCTGGGGACGCGGTCGCCACGGGATGGCCAGCGACGATGGAGGGAGCCGCCATCAGTGGTCAAATGGCGGCGAAGTCAGTGGTTGAGTCACTGGGACAACAAGTTGAAAATGAGGGGATCGAAGTTCCCGTTGGACTGAAGCGAGGTTGGCTGGCTCGCCGATTGATTCGGTAGCGGGTGAACCCAGACGCAAGGGCTCGCGTGCAAGTGTCACTTGCCACCGTTTGCCGTGTACCTACGGTAATGAGTCAAAGGATCTTTTCTCACGGGAGTGAATCATTTTGGATCGTCGGATCCCCGCATCATTGGCCGAGCGTCGACGCTGGGTCGTTGCACCTGACCAGACGGATCATCCGCCGGGTGAGATGGTTCTGTACTGGATGCACAACGCTGTCCGGGGGCATGAAAATCCTGCCTTGGACGCAGCGATGTGGTTGGCGCACGAAAATGGTTTGCCGCTGCTGGTCTATCACGGGCTCTCGGAAAAGTACCCCTACGCATCGGATCGGCATCATGCGTTCATCCTGCAGGGAGCACGCGATGTTCAGCGAGAGCTGGAAGCGAAGGGAATCACTTACGCGTTTCATCTGGAACGTCAGGGGCATCGTGGTCCGCACCTGAGGGATTTATGTCGCCGGGCGGCGGTGTTGGTCAGCGAGGAAATGCCCGTTGCGCCCATTGCATGTTGGGTCGAGCGATTGCGAAGTCTCGTGACGACGCCGATCATGTTGGTTGACACGACCTGTGTTGTGCCGTCTTTGTCGATTCCAACCGTTCCAACGCGAGCCTTTGAGTTTCGGAGTCTCATCCAGGATGCGTTGGCGGATCGATTGGAGCGTCCCTATGAAGAGTTGCCCGCCGACGTTCAACCGGCTGAGTTCACCGGGCCGCTTGGATTTGAATCGATCGATCTGCAGGACGTTCAATTGGCGGACTTGATCAGTCGGTGCAAGATTGATCATTCGGTTGGCCCCGTCGCGGACACTCCCGGTGGAACGCGCGCAGGTTATGCTCGTTGGGATCGTTTCCGGGAGACATCGTTGAGCAAGTATTCGGAGCGACGAAATGATGCGGACGATCCGTTGGGTGTCAGTCGTCTGAGTGGTCACCTGCACTATGGGATGGTCAGTCCATTTCGAATCGCTCGCGAAGCCGCTGCGTTGGGAGCGGGGAAATACGTCGATGAATTGGTGGTTTGGCGGGAGATGGTGTTTCGGTTTTGCCTGGAGCACGTGGAGGACCTCGACACCATGGCGGCTCTTCCTCAATGGGCTCGTGAATCGTTGGTCGAGCACGCCGACGATCCACGGGAGGAAGTCCTGGATTGGGAATCACTCGCACGTGGGAAGTCCTCGCAGTCGCTTTGGAATTTGGCTCAGCAGAGTTTGTTGCAGCACGGCGAACTGCACAACAATTTGCGGATGACATGGGGAAAAGCGTTTTTGGCCATGACGTCGAAACCCTGTCAGGCACTGGCTCAGTGCATCGACCTGAACCATCGGTATGCAATCGATGGCAGAAGCCCGATCAGCTACAGCGGTATCCTGTGGTGCTTTGGCCAGTTTGATCGTCCTTTCAAGCCTGAGCAGCCGGTCTATGGGACGGTTCGTTCGCGGTCCGTTGATCAGCACGAGCGTCGCCTTGACGTGCCTCGGTTTGCTCAGTGGGTCAATCGCCCGATTGCCGCCACGCTGCCTCGCGTTGCGATTGTGGGAGCGGGACTGGGAGGCTTGACCGCAGCACGCACGCTTTCCGACCACGGTCTGGAGGTGCACGTCTTTGAGAAATCGCGGGGAGTCGGAGGGCGGATGGCGACGCGACGCGGCGAATCAGGAGTGGGCTTCGATCACGGTGCTCAGTACTTCACGGTTCGCGATGATCGGTTCGCGAGGTATGTGCGAAGCTGGATCAGCCAAGGCTTGGTCGCTCCCTGGATGCAGCCGATTGTGGAGTTGCAACCGGGAGGCCAGGTGGGGAAGGAAAAGTGCGGGACGCCTCGTTATGTCGGTGTCCCTGGCATGAACGCCATTGCCAAGCATTTGGCAGCGGACGTCAATGTCCATTTGCAAACCACCGTGGAGTCACTCAAGCGGGTGGGCGAACGGTGGCAGCTGAAGGTTGCAGACCCAAGTGGTTTGTCACCGGACGATTCTTTGAAAGGCGAGTGGAACAACGAATTTGATTGCGTGATCGTCAATTGCCCGCCGGAGCAAGCTGCCTCCTTGTTGGCTGGTCACTCCGGGATTGCTGCCACCGCTCGGCAGGTTGAGATGTTGCCCTGTTGGTCCGTGATGGTCCGCGGGGAAGGCTTGCCGGAGCTTGGTTTTTCAGGTGCCTTCATCAACGAGGGGCCGCTGTCCTGGATCGCTCGCAACGATGAAAAGCCGGGGCGGGGTGCCGAGGACGGATCTGCCAGTGCGTGGGTTATGCACGCTTCGGCGGATTGGTCGCAGCAGCACTTGGAGCAGTCGCCCGAGTGGGTGGGCTCGCAGTTGCTCGCTGCAATGCAGGAAGCGACGGGGCACCGATTCGCTCGCGTGGTTGAGTGCCAAGCTCATCGTTGGCGCTATGCCAATCCTGTGTCGCCTTTGGAGACGGATTGCCTTTGGGACGCGACCACAGGGCTGGGAGCATGCGGTGACTGGTGTGGCGGTCCGCGAATCGAAGGCGCCTTCCTCAGTGGGATGGCGATGGCAGGGGCGGTGTTGCGTCAGGCAACGATCGACCGTGCGGCTGCATCTCCAGGCAAGTTGGTTGATGCGACTACGCCGAAGCGAACAGCCGACGCGGTTTAGACGGCGGCGTGGAAGCCGCGGGGCGTTCGACAAACCCGGAGGCCACCGGCTCACTTTCGATTTGACGCATGGTTTGTTCGAAGACGGCTCGGGCTTCGGCTGAGCAGCTGGCGATCAACTCACGGACTTCGTCGGGATCGGTGACTTCGGAGATCGGTGTGACGCCGGACGATGTTTGGCTGAGCACCAGCACGCGGCGACCGCATTTGACCAGCAAGAGTTTGGTGCGTGGGTCGAGCATCACGTGCCCGAGTGGACTGAGAGTGGATGCGGAGAGCGGTTTGGAAACGGCAGAGCCACCCCCGAATCGACGACTGACCCAAACAAGGCCACAGAACAAAGCCAACACGATGGCGAGGCTGGATCCCACCGTGACCAGTGGAGCGATGTTCTTGGACCGAGAGGATTCGCCATCGGGCGAGAGTTCCAGGCCCGAGGTTTTGCTTTCTGAGGGCAGTTGGTAGGCGGATGCGTCTTGGTTGTCTGCCTGCATCGAGAGAGCAGGGAAACCGCGTCCGATGACTTTGGGCGGTTCCGGAGAAACGCTGTGAGAGGGCAGGGTGTCCGCACTGTAGGCGGCTTCTGTGCCGTAGGAGGTGTCTGAACTGTAGTTTCGATCCGCGGCTGTGATTTCGCCAGCACCAAGGCAGGTGATGAGAGCGAAGGGGATGATGTTGGCAGGGGCAATGATGCGATTCATCATGAGCTTGCTCCGATCAATTCGGTCACACGAACGCAGAAGTTGTCATTCATGACCAACACTTCGCCGCGGGCAATCATGCGGCCGTTGACGTAGATGTCGACGGGGTCGCCGGCCAGTTTGTCGAGCGCGACAACGCTGCCGGCACGCAGGCGGAGGACTTCTTCGAGTCGCATCTGCGTGCGTCCCAGTTCGATTCGGAGGTCCATTTCCACTTCGCCGAGCAAGTCGACATCGTGGGCGGCTTCGCCGAGAGAGTTGGGCGAGAGATCGCCTAAAGCGAACGGTCGAGGGACATCCCGTTGATCGCTCTCTTTGTCGCCTGTGGCGGCTGCGAGAGACTGGGATGCTTCATTGAGCAACGCCTCAATATCATCTGTATTGAGTTGTTCGCTGGATTCCGTTTGATTCTCCGTCTCGCTCACGATCGTCCACTCCGTGTCACTCCTCGATGAGCTGGTATTCGTGAAACCCGACTCCCAGCAGTAAATCTTCGTCCAGAAGATGATTACATGTCGTCAAAATTCGACGCTGCAACAAGCCCAATTGGTTGTCTTGCAGTTCAGGAAGTTCGCTATTTCGGATTTTCATTCGAATCGCGTGCCGAAGACGCCCGTTTTTCGCGGTGAACTCCTTCGTCATCTTTTCGCGGTTTTTCTTCCGAATCAAACCGTAGAGCCTCAGTTCGACTCGAAAAGAACGCTCGGTTTCGATCGGGCTGAAGGTCTCGCCGAACGTTCCCAGATCAAATTCGATCTCTCGATTTTCATCGGATTGCTCTTCTTCGGCCTTCTCGGCGCCTTCTTGGACGGATTGGATCAACTCGGCTTCCGCCAAGGCGCTGACCTGTTCCGCACTGGGGACCAGGAAGAAGAACATTCCCGTTTCGAGGACGACCACCATTCCCACGAACAACACAATCAGGCTGGTGTTGCTGCGCGGTTTGGCCGGAGCGTCATCGAGTTCCGGTTTGTCTTCGTTTTTGTTTTCTTCGGCCATCGGATTGCCTTAAGCCTGCGGAGCTTGGACATTGGAGTCGGAATCGGAAGTCCCTTTGGGGTCCTCCACTGTTTCATCGAGCAGGAACACTTCGACACGCGAGTCGTTGCCGAATTTAGTGATCGTTGCGTTCCGGGTGATTGGTTCGGTTGCTTCGGCTGAGGAGACTCGGAATCGATCCGAGGCAATGCCTTGTTTCGACACCAGGTAGCGTTTGACCGTGGCAGCACGTCGGATGGCCAGCATCATGCCTTCATCGGTGCCAATGGTACGAGCGGCAAACTCAGCCGACACGTGTCCACGAACTTCGATGCGTTGTGGCTTCCCGCGAAGTTGTTTGGCAGTCTGTTCCAAAATGCGTTGGCTGGCGGGAGTCAGGCGATCGCTGCCCACTTCAAAGAACACGACACTGCCCACCGCGGTCATGTTGCCGGGACGGATGATGCGAACGTGCTGTTCTTCGCCGACGGGTGCTTTCTCTGGAACGCCCCCCTTGGCGGTGTCCTTTTTCTTCGCTCGTCCCGTGGTGGAGAGAACGGAGAATTCCGATGACCGCGGCTTGGCGTCGCCCGGTGCCAAGGCATCGAGCGTACGTTTGTAGCCGAACTGCTGCTGCATCGAATTGACGAGTGCCTGGTACGTGTCTTCTTCTTTGATCTCACTGAGTGAGACCAACATGATGAAGAACGTGAGCAGCAAACTCATCATGTCGCCGAACGTGACAACCCATTCGGGGATGGCGATTTCATCTGGTTCATCATCCATTACTGCAGCTCCCGTTGTTTGGTTGGCAGGTAGGTTTGCAGCTTCTGATCGATCGCTCGTGGGCTTTCACCCGACTGAATGGCCATGACGCCGCGAATCGCGATTTCCATGCTGAGTTGTTCATTGCGGCTCATCAGACCCAGTTTTTCAGCGAACGGACTGAAGAACACGTTGGCGACGATGGCCCCGTACAGCGTGGTGATCAGAGCCACGGCCATCCCGGCCCCAATCCCGGATGGATCGGACATGTCTTGCAGCATCATGATCAGACCCATCAGGGTTCCGATCATCCCGTAGGCGGGAGCGAATCGGCCGAGTTGATCCATGATCGATTTGCCTTCGCGGTGACGCATCGCCATTCCAGCGACTTCGGTGCGAAGGACCTCTTCGACGATTTCCGGTGCCGTTCCGTCGACAGCCATTTGGAGGCCGGTCTTCACGAGAGCGTTGTCGATTTCAGCAATCTTGGATTCCAGTGCCAACAAGCCATCTCGGCGAGCGACTTCTGCCAGTTCGACGATCGATTTGATCAAGACCAACCGGTCTTCCCCTTTGTTCAAAATCACCTTCAAGGCGATCACCGGGCTCTTCAGCATCGAGCTCATCGGGAAGCAGATCAGTGCGGCTGCGAAAGCACCTCCGATCACCACCAAGCCCGACGGGATGTCGATGAAGGCAGAGAAGGGGGCGTTACCAAGCAGGATCGAAACGAGGATCAAGCCGATCGCGAAGATCAGACCGAGCAGACTGGCGATGTCCATTGGATTGGTTTCTTCGAACTAGGATGTCGTGTGGAGGTTGGTATCCGTTGGTGCTGGACCAAGCGTGGATGGCATCGGCGGCAAGAAGTGCTTGCGCTGTTGGTATTCGATGGATCGATCAACGACCTCGTCCATCGTTTCCTTGACCGGCAAGCGTTCGCCGTTGGTCAGCGTTACAAATGTGTCGCCACGTCGTTCGACGTATCGAATCAACTCGGCGTTGAGGATGAAGGCTTCGCCATCGAGTCGAGTGAGCTTGATCATGTTCGGCGTACCCCGCGGTTTCTGTGGATCATTCGCTTCCGCGACCACTCTGACGATCACAAGCGATGCTGACGATCGAGACTGGTCTGCTGAAAGGTAGGTCACGTTTGTGGACAAGCGACAACAGGCCAGTGTTTCCTGAGGTGTTTTCGCAACACATCGGCGCAACCGGAACAACCTCTGTCATCGCAACCGTCACAGCGGGTGGCGCAAGCGATTCACCTTCCGCAGCCCCTTGGAATCGGAGGCTGTGCGGCTTTTTGCGGGTTTTCGAGCGGTGCACCTCCCTCGAAACGAAGTTCGGGAGAGATCGAGCGACGCCGTTCAGGCGTCCGCGAGGGTGAGGGCTGAATGTCCTTTCAGAGTAGAACATTTGTCCCCAAATGTTTGCGTGATGGTTTGGTGTCGTCGAGCAGTGTGACGCGAACGTTTGAAAGTGGACTTGGGTGCGATGAGGCTTGGCGGTGGAAGGCTGCCCGACGGAACCGTTGAGGACAACTGTTCTACTCTGATGCACGACCTCGTCTCGAGGAAGGCAAAAGAAAACGCCGCGAAAGCAAGCTTTCGCGGCGTCCATGAAGTTTGGGCAGGGCCGGCAACTCAGCGAGCCGCTCGGAAACTCAGTTCATCATTTGACTCGTCGTGTCAGGCACTGGGTGTGGCTGGCATGGGTTCGATCTGATACGCGCGGTTGGTGAAGAGGAACTCAATGATGTTGCCTTCGTGCGGCTGCAACCAATTCAAGCGATTGGTTGGCAGCGGACCGATGTTCAATCGGTCGATGTCCACGCAACGCGAAGCGTCCTGGATGAACTTTTGATCGGACGTGATCACGGTTCCGATCAACGAGGTGCCGATGCGAGACAGCATTTGGTCTTGGGGGCATTCCACGACGCTGACGAACGGGAACATGTATTCCTTCGACGCGACGCCGCGGTCCGGTGAATCGGCGTGCAGGACCATGGGACGCAAGTAAGCGCAGTGGTCGCGTTCGATCAGCTTCTCACCGTATTCAGCCGTCATGTCGGTCACGCCGCTTTCCGCCAAGTCCTGCTGAACCATCGCGTAGGTTCCCGTGGCCATGGCGGGCACGGTGAAGGCTGCCAGTTGGGCGTCCGGGTCGCTTGGCGGGCGGACGTCGACAGGACCGATGCGTTTGGCGATCGCCGCTGCGATTTCGCGGGTGTGTCGGCTGGCCCAGATCCCAGAACAGTTGATGCAACTCCGACCGGAATTGCTGAGCACGCTTTCCACCATCACATCCAGGAACATTTCCCAGTCGTCCACGATGTCATCGCCAAGCAAAATCTTTGAGAAGCCAGGTCCGTGCGGTTGCACCTTCGGGTTGCCCGCATGTTGAGCGATCGTTTGAGCGCTGCCGAAGATCATGCTCCGGGAGGTCTTGGCCATGATGGCTCCGCCCGCGTCATGCCCACCGGGGTACAGTCCAAAGGCAGCGGCAGGGACACCGGCCTCGATGAAGGCGGAGACCATCCGGTAGGGAGTCCAGGGTTCTTGCGAGCCCGGTTTGAGTGCCAGTCCGATTTGCAATGGAATCGCCGGCAGCCACAGCGTGTGGACACCTGGAGAATTGTTCGGAAGGATGGCTCCCAGGATCGGTGTTTGAGCTTGGTAGCTGACGGTCACGCCGCGACCTTCTTCGCCGTAGCCCTTGGACAGGATCGAGAGATCCAAACCGCGTGTCAGGCAATCCAGGATCTGTTCCATGTTGCTGAGCACGAAACTGTTCTTGGTCATGTTCGACCGGCACATGTGCTCGGGCAAACCCGTGCTGGCCGATTGTTGATGGATGAAGTCATCCACGGTTTGCTGCGAGTCACCGACTGACAGCGTTTCCTTCTCAAACAATTCGGCTGCCTTGCAGCACATCTTCAGCAGTTCGCTGGTGGGAACCTCCAGCAATGCTTCCCGCGCTTTATGGGCCACTCGCAAGTCGCGGCCGACAATGCCTCCGCCGACCGTTCCGATGCGTGCGATGGGTTCGCCGGTGTCGAAATGAACAACGTCATTGAAATCGATGGACTCGTATTGTTTGCCCCAACGAAGAGGATTCAGTGTGATCATGAGAGTCGAAGTGAAAGCGGAGGTTGAGCGAGAGGAAGGTGGATGAGCCAGTCAACAGCGTTCATCAATAGACGCCGACGGTGGTGGCTCCCGCCAATTCGTGGAACGGACGCACGCCACTGACCCCATCCCAGGGATAAGTTTCAAATGGCTGTTCCCGTTCGCCTTCGTCACGTTCCATGAATCCAGGCACGAAGAATTCATCCGTCAGCGTGTACAGCTTCACGCGACCGGTTTCACCGTAGCCCACTTTCGCGTTGTAGTCGTCGAACTGCACCACTTCGGTGACCGCTCGTGGCTGGGGGGCGTAGTAGCTGATTTTGTACCCGTCAGCGGCACTGATGGGTTTGCTGCAGGCGAGTCCCATCAACGTGTTCCCGTAAGTGGGGGTCATGAAGACACCCCCTTCTTCCGGCGGCCCACCCAGCATTTCCTCGACGGCGAAGCGGGTCCACTGAGGCGTGAACTCGGTGCCACCTGAGAAGATTCCTTTGATGCCAACTTCTGCCAGGGACGTGCCTTTGTCTTCCAAGCCCTCGCTCAGGGATTCGAGCAGCTTGGGGGTGGCAAACATGCACTTCACATCGTGACCCGCGGTCAAAATGGTGATGGCCTGATCGATGCAGTGCTTCTTGTACTCTTCGAGGTGCTCCATCCAGCCTTTCTTGATCAACTTGACGACCCAGCGAGGGTCCAAGTCGATGCAGAAGCAGATGCCACCGCGATGTTGAGCGAGGTGCTCGACCGCCAAACGCAAGCGACGAGGGCCGCTCGGGCCGAGCATCAACCAGTTGGATCCTTGGGGGAAATATTCGTCCGGCAGCGTGTCGCTGAACAGCTCGTAATCTTTCCAATGATCTTCGATCACCATCCGGCTCTTGGGGACCCCGGTCGTTCCACCGGTTTCAAAGACGTAAACAGGTTTGCCTGCATGGCCCTTGGGGACCCAGCGATTGATTGGACCTCCACGCAACCATTCGTCTTCAAAGTGCGGGAACTTCTTGAGGTCATCAAAGGACTTCACATCGGTGAGCGGGTCGAAGTTGAGCTCCGCCTTTTTCTCCAACCAGAACGGGGATCCCGTTTCATCGCTGAAGTGCCAATGAACGGTTTTCAGCGTGTGTTCATTGAGCTGATCGAGTGCCTTTGCCGCAGCGGCTTGGACTTCGGGATTGATTGGAGCGGGAGCACCTTCAACAAGACTCATGGGGTCCTCTGGTGGGAATGGGGCGAGAGGAGGGGGAAGGGAAGGTTTGAATGCTTGGCATTATGCCAGAAAGGGAAGCCGCCGACGATCGGCGCATGAAAAAAGGCCGCGGGTTGAGACGGTCCCGCGACCTTTTGTGTCTGTCTGAATCAAAGAAATTGATCAGGGAGCAACTGGACTAGCTGGCAATTGTGGGAAGACGCTGTCGTCGTCGTCGTCATCCAGCGAAGCTGCGATGATGCCCAAGCCGGCCAAGGAAGCGATTCCACCGAGTCCGCCGCCGAAGCCACCGCCTCCGCCGCCACCGGAAAATCCACCGCCGCCACCGCCGGAGAATCCGCCACCACCGACAGGGTTACCGAAAGAGTCGACTGGATTGCCGAAGGCATCCACAGCGGTTCCGAAACCGTCTTCGACGATCATGCCATCGTCCACGATGGTTTCTTCGATGACGATCGATTCTGTGATCACGACTTCATTGCAAGCTTGAATGGCCATTGGCAATGGAGCGACTTGCATCGCGAATTGAGGGCAGCAGCAGTTGTTGTTTTTGCGATGTCCAAATCCAACGAACGTTTCGTTGTTGGCGTTGACCAAAGCCGTTTCCGTGTTGGCGGTTGCTTCGTCGACCAGTTCAAAACCAGCCATTCCCAATCCGGACAATCCAATTGCCAAGATCGAGTATTCACCCGCTTCGACGCCTGCGAATTCGAACGATCCGTCGCGATTGCTGACGACACGGTCAACCGTTTCGCCATCGTGGATCAAGAAGATGTTCAAGAGTCCGGCATCGGTCAGGGTGCGACCTTCGGCACCAGCCATGTGGATACGGCCTTTCATGCCACCGTTGGATTGAGCGACACGGAACAGGTTCTCGCCAACCACTTGGCTCGAGATGCCCTTCAGGTCCGCGTTGGCAATCGAAGTCAGGCTGTCTTTGCCAGCAGGTGGCAAGTAGCGGATGATCGACGATTTGATGATCGAGTAGTCGATGCCGGCAGCAGCGATTTCGGCGGTCTTGGGATACATGTCCGAAGAAGCCATGTCGTCGCCGACAACGTGCATGGCACAGCATGCGAAGATGCCATCAGCACGAGCCGAAAGAGCGTAAACGCCGGGGTTCACACCACTGAAGGTGAAGTCGCCTTCTGCGTTGCTCTTCGAACGCAAGGTCTGGCCCGATGCGTCGGTCATGACGATGGTCGCGTCGGCAATCGTTTCGGAAGATCCGTCTGCTGAAGGCAGAATCAAACGACCCGAAAGTTCACCCGCAACTTCTGGATTCACCCACTGGGGAACCGTCAGGTGATCATTCAATTTGATGTTCGAATCTTGGGCGACAGCGATGGTCATCGTCATCGCAAGCATGCCAGCGAGGGCAGCAAAGCGTTTCATGGTGTGTCTCTGGTTAGGGTGTCTCAATTGCCTAAAATACATTCAATATCCAAGTCGAGATGGATTCTCTGCTCAGATGCCCAACAGTTTTGTCCGAATCGCACCGAAAGTCACGGCAAAATCACCGAGAAATTTGAAATTGTGGGAGATTGGGTAAGTTGTGCGAGCGAAGTGTAGGCAGGATGAGGGGCTGGGACAAGATTCGTTGTGTGAATGATGCGTGAATTGCTCTGTGACCGGCCCTTGCAGCGTTTTTATGGCAGATCAGGCACATCGCGTTCATGTGAAAGTTTTCTGCTGCTGGACTGATGTTGAATGACTGACGGGTTTTTGGGGTTCAAGATTCCTTGTTCCCAGGCTCTGCCTGGGAACACACCGTCTTGGAGGCTCCGCCTCCCGATCCTGTTTCAGCAGGCGGAGCCTGCAGTGCATTGCGTTCCCAAGCAGAGCCTGGGAACGAGAAACAGCCTCCTTCATGAAATCGGTGTCCCCGGGAGGGGCGAGCGAAGCGAGGGGAGACCTGGTGATACGGAGCAGACACCGACTTCCCGATTTGATTTTCGCTGGGAAGTCGGGAAAGGGACCGATCTCTGCTCTGAAAGGTTTGGTAAGTCAGAGGACACTTTGAAAAAGACCGCCTCAGTGCTCAGGCGGGCATTGTCACGGCGACGCAGACTTCGCACCGGTTGCGAGCCAATTGGCGGACTTCCAGTCGCTCGACGCCCCAGGTGCGAATGAAATTGCACCAGCGTTCCACGTGGGTCGCGTTTTCGTATTCACCGAGTTTCATGGTGATCAACAGTCCACGGAAGCTCGTTTCGCGACTGTCCACCATGTTGCGGACGGTGCTGAGCGTGGCGTCCGGTTTGACCGTCGAGTCGACCAGCAACCACTTGGCTCCGCGAAAAACTCGTCGTGGCAGGTCACCCGCCCGAGCGGGGTAGTGGATGAATCGGGGATGGTCGGCAATCCGCGGGTCCATTTCGGCTGGATCGACGCCGATGACTTGCATTCCCAGTTCCAGCAATCGGCCGCAGGCTCCGCCGGGAGCGCTTCCGACTTCCACGGCCAAATCACCAGGCCGCATATCGAATCCACTCCAGGCGATCGATTCGGCCGCTTTGAAGTAGGCTCGGGAAATCGGTTCGTAGGCCGGTTCAATGGGCTGAACCCCGCCTGGCCAGCGTGTTGGCAGCGTGGTTGATTCGTGAGTTCCGAAGAACCACTGGGAGGGATCGACCAGCACGACATCGAGGATTCGTTGGCCGTTCTCGGCGATTTGATTTGGGCGAGCGCAGATCAATCCAGGGCCTCCGGACGCGGCCCCGTCGTGCAGAGCCGACCAGATTTCGTCGGCAACCGCCGCGGAGACTTCGTCGATGCCGGGTTCAAAATCGAAGCGGCCAATCGCGGTGCGGTCTCGCGGCCAAACATGCAGTTGGTCAAACGGCACCTTCTCGGACGCGATGGCTTGTTGCAGCTTCTCGATCATCACGGACGAATGAGTGTTCTTGGCTGACCCCAGCGATCGAGACGCGGTCCGAATGAAAACGCCGGTGGGTGGTTGCCGTTTTTGATCGTGTTTGGCGGTGACAAAGCCTGGACGCGAAAAAGCCAGACGCCATCCTTCGCTGGCAATCTGTTCTTTGACCAAAGTCTCGGCGCCGTGGGCGCAGCACATCATTGCAAACGAGCTTTGTGTGTTGGGATCGTTGGTCAATGGGAATCCGAAGCTGAGGAGGTGGGTTGAGTGGTGTCGTTGTCGGATGACGCAGGGTGGTCAGCGGACGCGGGGGAACTCGCTTGCGAGAGCGAATTGTTTTCGATGTGAGCGAGCACGAGGGCCAAGTCTGCCGGCGTGATCCCGCTGATCCGTTTGGCTTGCCCTAGGTTCAACGGGCGAATTTTCGTGAGCTTTTCCTTGGCTTCGTTTCGAAGCGGTCCGATCCGGTCGTAGTCAAACGAAACGGGAATCGCTTTTTCGGCGTGCCGCGATTGCTTGTGGACTTCCGCTTGTTGGCGATCGATGTAGCCGGCGTACTTGATGTCGATCGCGCACTGTTCGGCGGCTCCTTTTCCAATGCTCGCCAACTCAGGGACTTGGTCGGCGATCAGGTCCCAGGTCACCTCGGGGCGGCGCAGGTAGACGTCGCCGCGAACGGTTGGGCCGGTTTCGGGTTGGATCTTGGATTGTTGCAGCAGCTTGGTCCCGCGTTCGATTTCCGCCAGTTTTTGATGGAATCGTTCGCGCCGAGCGGCGTCGATCAGCCCCAGTTCATCGGCCTGAGGAGTCAGCCGGCGATCGGCGTTGTCCTGTCGCAGCAGCAACCGGTATTCCGCTCGGCTGGTGAACATTCGGTAGGGTTCGTCGGTGCCACTGGTCACCAAATCGTCGACCAGCACGCCGATGTAAGCGTCTTGTCGGGACGGCACCCACGGAGTTTGGGACGCGGCGGCACGAGCGGCGTTCAGGCCCGCGATCAGGCCTTGTCCGGCGGCTTCTTCGTATCCCGTTGTGCCGTTGATTTGCCCGGCAAAGAACAACCCCGCAACCGCTTTGGATTCCAGGTGCGGCCACAGCTGAGTCGGGGGGCAGTAGTCGTATTCGACGGCGTACCCGTATCGCATGATCGCGGCTTTTTCCAAGCCGGGAATGCAGCGGAACATCGCGTCTTGAACGTCGCGGGGCAGGCTGGTCGAGATGCCGTTGACGTACACCTCGCACGTCTGTCGGCCTTCGGGTTCCAGGAACAATTGGTGACTGGATTTGTCGGCAAAGCGGACGACTTTGTCTTCGATCGACGGGCAATAGCGTGGTCCGCGTGAATCGATTTGGCCGCTGTACATCGGGGCCCGATCCAGGTTCGCTCGGATCAGATCATGCACGCGTTCGTTGGTGTGCGCGATGTGGCACGCCATCTGAGGTGAGCGGATCGCATCATTGAGATAGCTGAACGGCTGCGGGTCATCGTCACCGGGTTGCTCTTCCAATCCCGAGTAATCGATCGTGCGAGCGTTGAGTCGTGGCGGCGTGCCGGTTTTGAAGCGATCCAGTGTGAACCCCATTCGGTGCAGGGCGCCGCTGAGTCCGGCGGTGGTTCCTTCGCCCGCGCGACCCCCGGCGGATTGCGACTTGCCGGTGTGCATGATCGCTTGCAAGAACGTCCCGGTGGTCAGGATCACCGTGGGGGCGTGATAGACCGCGTCCCCGCGGACCCGGACGCCGATGACTCGCTGGGTTGCCAAGCGGTCTTGCCCCTCGGCGATCGGTTCGGTGATCAAGTCCTCGACGGTTTCTTGTCGCAGGTCGAGATTGGGTTGGGTCTCGATCCGATACTTGATGAAATTCTGGTAGGCCTTTTTGTCCGCTTGAGCGCGGGGGCTGTGCATCGCCGGGCCTTTGCGGCGGTTGAGCATCCGAAACTGGATTCCCGTGGCGTCAATCGCTTCGCCCATCAAGCCACCCAGGGCGTCGACTTCGCGAACAATTTGTCCTTTGGCGACGCCGCCGATGGCTGGGTTGCAGGACATTTGCCCGACCGTGTCCAGATTCGTCGTCAGGAGAGCGGTCTTGGCACCCAGGCGAGCGGCAGCCGCAGCGGCCTCGGTTCCCGCGTGACCGGCTCCGATGACGACGACATCGTAGTCATAGCGATTTTGAGGATTGTTCGTGGTCAATGGTTGAAGTCCACAGTCGGGAAACGCCGATGTTCGAAACACGGATTGTCTATGCGCGGTGGCGCTCGAAATTCACGCCCAACCAAATTTTGACCAAACCATGCGATTTGACCAGCACCAAAGTCGTTTGATCCGTCGCTCAGCCGCGTTTCGGCGTGCTTTGATAGCGGCGGCGGCCGTGGCGGGATTGGCCGGTGGCACGGTGACGGATTCGCGGGCCACATCGGCTCAGGAAGTGGTCGATGTGATCATGAATTCGAACTCGTTTCAAATTCCATTCAACATTGCGACCTCGGGGACGGCACCCGCCGAAGTGCAATTGTACGTGGCGGTTCCCGCAAACCAACCCAATCCGGCGGATCTGTCAGAAACATCTCCGGGGGACTCGCCCGGATCCCGTCCGCTGCCGTCCCCGCGAGCCAACCCGTACGCCGAAGTGGGCTCGCGGAGTCTTCCGGATGGGGCCCCCGGTCAGTGGAAGCTGCTCGATCGCCAACCACCGGACGCCCGCCAGTTTGATATTCGCGAATCCGGCGAAGGGACGTTTTGGTTCGCCACCCGAACGTTGGATGTCAACGGACGTCCGCACCCACCGGGGCCGATCGTTCCCGAATTGAAAGTGGTGGTGGACACACAGGGACCCAAAATCGATCTGCAGGCCGACGCAGACGCGGATGGACGAGTGGTCGCCAAGTTTTCGATTCAAGACGCCACCGAAGTCCGTCAACTGACGGTCCATTATGTGACCGACACGACCCGCCGGTGGCAGCTGGCGACCTTGGAGCGAGAAGGAAACACAGGCCGGTTGCAATTGCATCCGGAGGACGATTGGAAGCAATTGTCGCTGCGTCTCCGCGCCCTCGATCGCGCCGGCAACGAAACCATCGTCAGCGAGTTGGTCCAAAAGCCACGGGTCGCGTCGAAAGCCACCACCCGGTTCGCATCGGGCCCCAATGGCTATGGGCCGTCGTTTGGGCAAGGGATTTTTCAAGGTTTCGGAGATCTGCCGGGCGGGGCGTCCCATTCCACCAGCGGTCCTGCTGCGTTGGATGGGCCCGAGATGCTGCCCTTGCCATCAGGAATGATGCCGGAATCTGTTTCGCCCGTGACTCCAGGCGGCATCGGTGGCGGAAGTCAGGCTCCTGGTCAGTCAGGTTTGCCTCCCGCCGGGGCGATGGGAGGTGTCGAGGGCATTCGCACTCCCGAAGCAGAAGACTTGCCCGCCCCAGCGCGTCCTCAAACGCCTGCGGAAGCGATGCGCCCGCTCGATGCGCCCGCTCCTCAGGGACAGACGCCTTCGCCGGTTGCCGAAACGCCGCTGCTGCCCGGTCCGCAGCTGTCCAGTCCGCAGTTGTCCAGTCCGCAGTTGTCCAGTCCGCAAGGGCCTGGTCTACAAGGTGCGGGCCCGCCAATGCCAGCCGCTCAGGGGGCTGCGCCAGGGGCAACTGGAAACGCGTCCGCCTCAGAACCCGAGACGCCATTCCATGCGGGGCCATCGCTGCCGGAGTCGATTCCCGCGCCGGCGGGGCTCAATACGAACGCGCCGTCCCAGTTGAACGCTCCGGCACCCCATCCGCCGGTGGACGGGATTCAGCGTTCCAAAGAACCGGTTCAGTCGCCTTGGTCACCGATCACAGGTGATCGCAAAAGTCGTGATCCTGTGTCGGCAGGCAACGCCCCCGGCAATCCGTCCAACGGACGTTCGGCGGAGGCTCCTTCTGAAATGCGATATGAGTCGCAGCGTGCCAGTTCCGCGACGATGGAGCGAACCACGTTGGATCCGCGTGAAACACTGGACCTCAAACGGTTGGCGGAACGGTCTGTGATTCGGCACAGCGACAGCAATCGATTCAGCTTGGATTTTGAAATCGAAGCGATTGGCGGCCGCGGCGTCGAAGCAATTGAGTTGTATGGGACCATCGATGGCGGCCTGAACTGGAAACGGTGGGGCACCGATCCCGACAAAGCCAGTCCGTTTGACATCGAAACCAACGGCGAAGGCATCTTCGGATTCCAAATCGTGGTCGTCGCCGCCAATGGTTTGACCAGCCCACGACCGCTCAGCGGGGACGCACCCGACATTGTGGTGGTGGTCGACCAGACCGAACCCGAGGTCAGCATCAACGGGGCCCGCTACGGGGAAGCCGATCGTGCTGGATCGTTGGTGATCGCCTATCGATGCCAAGACCAATATTTGATGTCGCGTCCGATCACACTTTCCTTTAGTGATACACCGGAAGGACCTTGGACCACCATCGCCGCTGGGTTGCGAAACCTGGGCGATTACGTGTGGCCCGCGGACCCTCAGTTGCCACGTCAAATCTATTTGCGAATCGATGCCACGGACCAGGCTGGCAATGTCGGCAGTTACGTGCTCGATCAACCGGTGGACACTCGTGGGTTGGCCCCGCGAGCTCGCATTCGTGCGTTCCGATCCATCTCCAGTCGATAGTGGTGTCTCGCGTCTGACGCGTGGGGCACGAATCCTGCTTTTCAACTGATCTTGATTATGTCTCTGGAGTCATCCTCTCCCATGCGGATTCTGCTCGGCCAACCAGGTGATCTTTCCGATTGCATTTTGACATTGCCCGTCGCGTGCTCGCTGAAAGAGCATTTCCCGGAATCGCAGGTCACGATCGCGGTCGGAGTGGAGCAAGCTGACTTCTTGGAGCAGCATGCCGCGATTGACGAAGTCATTCAATTGCCAACCCGATGGAACCGATCTCCACGTGGCATCCGCGGCGTCAAGCAGACGCTGGATTCGCAGACCTACGAGGTGGCCATCGATTGTGATGACTCCTTTGTTTCTGCCTTGGTTTGTCAGTTGTCCGGTGCCAACCGCCGAATTGGTTGGGACACGACGCCACGTTTCGCACCCCGACGTCAGTTGCTCAACGAGTTGGTGACACCGGTGTTTCACCATGTGGTGGATCGTCGGTTGGAATTGCTGACGCCGCTCGCCGTGGATCGTCCACGAGCCCGGTTTGATTGGCCGGTCGATTCGGCTGATCACGGTTGGGCGATGCGATACCGGCATCGTTGGGCTGGACAGGACTTGGCGTTGATGGACACCGGCCGAGTTTTCACGTCGGTCGGATGGATGTTCGATCGCTACGCCGCGACCGCACGCTATCTGGCGGACCGGTTTCAGATGCACACCATCGTGACCTGGCGAACGTTCGAGGAACGATTGAAGGCGGAGCAGATTGTGGCTTGTGCCGGGGACGCCGCTTCGCTGGCACCTGACATGACGCTATCATTGGCCGCTGCACTCAGTTCATTGACCCGAGTTGTGATCGCGGAAGACACACCGATCTTGCACGCATCGGTCGCCGCTGGTGCCAATGTGGTGGGCTTGTATGGTCCACTGGAAGGAACCGGATCGCCTTCCGCTCGCGGACCGTACCAGCAACACGCCTTGGCAATGGAAAACAAAGCCCGCGGCGGATCGCCCAATCGAGAAGCCATTAACCGGGTCGGCGTCGAACACGTCTGCCAATGGATTGATCAACTTCAGGCTCCTGCGTTTGCAGAGGCAGCCTAACTCCAACCGCTCTTGTCCTCCCTGTTATGACCGACCGCGTTGGCATCGTTCCCTTTGGCAATGCGGCCGAGAGCTACCACCGAATGCTGCCCGCATTCCCAGGGACGCTTGGCCAATCTGGTGTGCTTGGTGAGTCAAGTGATGAACCGCTTCGCCAGGTTCATTTCAGTCACGATTTGGAGGACGCGGATTGGTTGGTGGTCGCTCACCTGACCGCCGAGGTGCTACCAACAACGATTCCCCGGTCTCGGCGTATTTTGGTGACCGGCGAGCCTTCTCCTGCAGTCGACATTGGTGCCCGCAATGCCAACCAGTTTGGGATTTTGATCTCGCCCTACAACATCCCGGGTTACACGGGGACTTGGGTTCCCAGTCATGGTGGATTGCCATGGTTCTTTGGACGACAAACCGAATCGCTTCGCCGACTGGAAGACCTCGAAGCGTTGCCCGTGCCTGAGAAGTCGCCGACGATCTCCGCCGTCATCTCCACCAAGGTGTTGCACGAAGGCCACCGACAACGTTTGCGGTTTGTCCATCGGTTGCAAGAAGCGATCGGTGACCGGTTGCACCTGTATGGTCGCGGGATTCGCGACGTGAATGACAAAGCCGACGCGATCTTGCCGCATGCGTATCACCTGTCGCTCGAGAATGTCTGCGAGCCGAATTACTGGAGCGAGAAGATCAGCGATGCGTTCTTGGGATACTCCCTGCCGTTGTACGCGGGTTGCACCAACATTGAAAATTGGTTCGATCCTGACAGCTTTGTGACGCTCCATCTCGATGACATTGACGGCTCGGTCAAGCACGTCCAGCAGATCCTCGACAGCGATCTCTATTCCCAGTGTTTGCCTGCGATTCGCCGAAGTCGGGAACGGGTGCTGCATCACGAAACGCTGTTTCATTTACTCGCCCGAACGATTGTTGCCAATCCAAGCGACGACCCACGCATGGCCACGGCTGAAACGATCCACACCAAGCCGGAACGAACGGTCTGGCAAAAGGTCCGCAAAGAGTTCAAACGCACCTACCACCGGCTCACGTTTCGGCCGTGACGAAGGGCTCTCCGTCGCCGGATTCGCCAAGGGCGAACGTGCATGCATGACTCCGGAGGAGTCCACGTTGGTAGCTCGGGGTGCCGGAACGGCGCATCGCTTGGTCCGGCCTACTTGCTGGAGCGTTCGCCCCAGAGACGGCCGAGGAGGTCGTGCAGCGTTGGGTCGTGTTGCTCGAGTTCGGCTCGCACGAAGGGGAAGAAGTCGTTGCGATAGAAGTAAGCCTCGGTGCCTTCGGCAAAGTATTCCTTGTGGTTGCTCAGTCCGTAGTGGCGGACGGTTTGGCCGGTGTACAGCAACACGTTTTCGTATCGTTTCTCCACCTTGGCGTCTTCAAACGCCGCGATGATCTCCGGATGATCAAAGCTCAGAAATTGATCGTGATAGGCATGCGCCAGTTCATGCAGAATCATCGCGGGATGCTTGAGCATCTGCTCCTTCGATAACAGCTGATTTGCTCGCGGAAGGTGAACCTTCTTCGTCAGTCGCTCATCGTGTCCATTGGCCAGCAACCAGCCACGGCTGGGATGGTACTGCATCGTTCCCAGACTCGGATGTTCTTCTTCGAGCCAAATCTCGACTCGTTGCAACTTCGCAAGTGTTTCGGAAGGGATCAGAATCTGGATGCGTTGCAGATGGTTGGCAAGCATCGTCAGCGAGCGGTGTTCTTTCTCGGAAGCATCGTCACCCGAAACAGTTTCACCCAAGAGAACGGGTTCGATGTGCACTCTCCAGCCTTCGATCTCACGGACCACCGGATCGAATCGCGGGGGCGATTGGGCTGGGCCGTCGTTTGCCAACACCGGCGTCAGAACCGCCAGGCAAAGAAACGAGAGACCAAGCAGCCTCCCGGTGGAAGGTATCCGGATGGCTTGGTTCATCATCGGCTCTTGGTCGCATTGGGAGGTTCGACTGCGAAAGTCAGTCGGCCTTCACCATGTCCATGAAGCCGATCATCATTTCATTCCAACTTTGGTCGCCCCATCCAACGGTCTGGGAAGGATCGGGGTTGCTCAGATTGTATTCCGAGTTGTCAAAGACCGCACGGCAGTGGACGACGGTCCCCCGAGGCAATTTTCGAGGTTCCTTCAGGATGTACTTCATCTGCCAGTTGAAATCGTAGGCGGGAACGTCCAGCAGGATTTCTTCTTCGCCATTGGGGAAGTGCGCCGTGTAGCGGAACGCTTTGCCGCGCAGGTGCATGTGTGGTGTCATCCCAAGCAGTTCGATGTCCCTTCGGACGGTGTGCTTCGCCGTCACCACGTGGTTGGCTTCGCCAGGTGGGATTCTGAATTTTGTTTCGATCGCGATGGCGCCTTCCAGTTCTCGGTCCACATTGGCTTTGTCGGTGAACTTGACCCCGATGTACGACAGATCGCTTTGGGCGGTGCCGTTGGGGGTGTAGTGCATCTCAAACAACAGCTTGCTGCCGGCTTCCGCATGGATCGCGACCCCGTCATCCAGATCGACCGGGGTGCTGCCGGGAGCGTAGCCCACCAACACCTTTCGTAGATCCACATTCCTGCCGCCCGGCGGGATCACATAGACCAAGATATGGTGAACAACGGCTCGGTTTTGAGGGCGTGCTTCGCAGGCAATGACGAACTTGTCCTCGTCCCAACCAGGATCGATCACGAATCGTTGATAGTCGACCACTCCTTCGGCGGGCACCTCGAATGGTTTGTCTCGCATTGGGATGACTTGATCGGGCTCGCCAATCTGCCATCCCGTGATGAACACGGGAGGTTCGGGCAGGTCCGACGGATCACCCTCGGGCATCCCACCATCGACCCATTGTTCAATCAAGTCCTTTTCTTCCTCGGACAACCGCGCGTCGTTGGCGAATTCGCCGTGTGCCGGGTTGGCCGACCAAGGCGGCATGCGGTTGTTGCCGATCACTTCGAGGATCGTGTCCTCCCATCCCTGCGTGTCTTCGTAGCTGGTCAGGGTGAACGGCGCGATTTCGCCGTCGCGGTGGCAAGTGACGCATCGTGAATTGAAAATCGGTGCGATGTGTTGGGTGTAGGTGATCTCGCCCAGTTCCGCGACTTCTTTGGTTCGTCCGATGTGGCAACCAACGGCCTCCGTCTTTGGTTGGGTGATCGATTTTCCGGCCAGCAGTTCTTCCACCGCGATGGCCAAATCGGAACGTGTCTTCTTGTCGCGAGCGTAGCCGACTCCGTACTGGTCATCGATGCGGCCGTGGTAGCGAATGACGCGATCGGCATCGATCAGGAAAACCTCGGGGGTTCGTTCGGCTTTCATTGCATCCGCGACGACGTTGCCTTTGTCCTTCAGCATCGGAAAGGCGATTTCGTGACGATGCACGTAGGCAGCCATTTCGGTCAGGCTGTCTTGTTTGTTGGAGTTGATCCCGATGACCTGGAGGCCGCGATCTCCGAATTTTTCCTGAAGGTCATTCAGTCGTGGACCATACAGTTTTGCCAGCGGGCACTCGGTTCCCAGGAAGACAATCGCCGCGCACTTCTTGCCCTCGAAATCGCTTAGCGAAACGGGTTTGCCGTAGGCGTTGGGCAGCGTGAACGTTGCGACCTGCTCTCCGATCGGAGAAGTGTCCGAACCTTCGGACTGGCGACCCGTCGCGGCATTGGCGAACGGGAACCAGGCATTTCCACCAATCAAGCATACGACTGCGAAGCAAACCAAACGACGATGCATCAGAGACCTCGGGCGGAGAGAATCAACAGGAAACGCTAGTTTCGCTGAAATGCGGTGGGCGTGTCACCCGCAGTTCCGTCTCGAATTGTACCGAGGTGTTCGACGCCGTGGCGGAAAGGCCGGTTGGGATGCCTTCGGGCGGAACTCCCAGGGATCCGAATTCTGGCAAATCCGGCTACGGGAATGGCACGCCCCGATGCTCAAGACGCGGCGGAATCCTACGGCAGTTCGAGTTCGCCCGACCAAGGCTGGTTGTCGCGGTACCAATCGACGGATGCGGCCAGTCCCTCGTTCAGTTCCACTTTCGGTGTCCAGCCGATCAATTCTTTTGCCTTGCTGATGTCGGCAGAGGTGATTTTGACATCGGCTTTGTGGAACGTCTTGTGTTCGACCTTGGCTTTCTTGCCCAGCAAGTTTTCGAGTCGACCGATGATGTCGTTCAAAGAGACTGGGGTTCCGCCGCCGCCCAAGTTGATGACTTCGTATCCAACGGGCTGCAGTGCCGCGATCGTTCCGGCGGCGATGTCGGAAACATAGGTGAAATCGCGAGATTGTTCGCCATCACCAAACAATTCGATCGGCGTGCCTTCGTCGATCCATTTGATGAATCGGAAGATGCACATGTCGGGACGTCCCGCGGGACCGTAGACGGTGAAGTAGCGGCAAACCGAGACGTCGATGTCGTACAAATGATGGTACGAGTAAGCCATCGCTTCGGCGGCTTTCTTGCTGGCCGCGTAAGGCGAGATTGGCGTGTTGACGGACAGCGTTTCGACAAACGGCATCGGTTGACCGGCGTACAAAGACGAAGTCGACGCGAGCACATACTTCTTCACGCCGACGCGCCGCATTTGGTCCAGCAGGTTGAGGCTGCCCATCGCGTTGGTCGTCATGTAGACGTGCGGGTTCTCCATGCTGTATCGGACACCAGCACGAGCGGCCAAGTTCAGCACCGCATCGAATGAATTATCGTCGAAGAGTTTCTGCAGCGTCGATGAGTCTTCGATGTCGCCCCGCACAAACGTGAACGCGTCGCCTTGCGAGGTCAGTTTCTCCAATCGGTGCTCTTTCAACTGCACGTCGTAGTAGTCGTTGACGTTGTCGATGCCGACCACGCGGTGACCGTCCGCCAGCAACTGCGAGGCGACTTCGTTGGCGATGAAACCAGCGCATCCGGTAACCAGGTACGTTTTGGACGACGAATCGGGCATCAGTTCGTGGCTCTCGGTTCGGGGTTGTGGAAAGTTCGCTGGGGTTCGGCGAGGTTCAAACTATAGTGGGCGGCCAGTTCCTCCATCCGATTTGCCACGCAGTCTAGTCAATGAAACGTCCTAAAATAGCCGTCTTCTTTGGAACCCGTCCCGAAGCGATCAAGGTCGCGCCGGTGATCAAAAGACTCGCGACGGACGACCGATTCAAATTGCTGTCGGTTTCCACGGGCCAGCACCGCGAAATGCTGGACCAAGTGATCGATATTTTCGATTTGCCGGTGCACCATGATTTGGGGGTGATGACGCCCGGGCAAACTCTGGCCGGCCTGTCCTCGAAATTGATCGCGTCGATCGATCAAATTCTCGAAGCCGAGCAACCTGATTTCGCTCTTGTTCAAGGCGATACAACCACGGTTCTGATGGCCTCGCTGGCATGCTTCTATCGCCGCATTCCAACCGGTCACATCGAAGCCGGTCTGCGAACGGGCAACCTGGCCAGTCCCTTCCCGGAAGAAGCCAATCGGGTGCTGGCCAGTCCCATCAGCACGTTGCACTTTGCCCCGACCTCGGTCAGCGAAGCGAACTTGCTGCGAGAACGCATCGATCCCGCGAAGATCTTTGTGACGGGGAACACGGTGATCGATGCGTTGCACCTGGAGGTTCAACAACAATCCAATCCCGATGTCGCAGCGAAGATCGATGAAGAACTGGGGGCGGTTCTGCCGAGCGATTGGCGCGACAAACGGTTTGTGTTGATCACCGGCCACCGCCGCGAAAATTTTGGTGGTGGCTTCGATGAAATCTGCGGCGCGATTTCAGAATTGGCCGAGCGATTCCCGGACGTTCGATTTGTGTACCCGGTTCACTTGAATCCGAATGTCTCCGGTCCTGTCCAAAAGGCATTGGGTCAGTTCGACAACGTGTTGTTGTTGCCGCCGCAGTCGTATCGTCCGTTTGTGGCTTTGATGCAGGCCTGCGAGTTGGTTCTGACTGACTCGGGCGGCGTGCAAGAGGAAGCACCTGGGCTGGGCAAGCCCGTGTTGGTGATGCGCGACACGACCGAACGTCCCGAAGGCGTGGACGCAGGCACGGTTCGCTTGGTTGGTCCGGTGCGGCAGAACATCGTCGATGGTGTCAGTGAGTTGCTCCGCGACCGCCAAGCCTATGACAAGATGGCGAGAGCCTCCAACCCTTACGGTGATGGCACCGCGTCGGAAAAAATCTTGGATGCGATCGCGCAGCACTACTGCTGAAGGGCTTGGGCAAGCTCGGTTTCATAAGCCCGGATCATTTGTTTGTAGTCTGCCAGAATCTTCTCGGGCACATCCACTTCTGCGGCGTCATCGACCAATGCCGCGACGACGTTGCTCACCGTGCTGGCGTTGATCTGTCGCTCGGTCAGCAAAACGGTTTGATCCGAACCGATCACCGCCGCGCTGCCGGGCCTCAGTCGCAACAACCCAAAGACATCGTCCAGGGCGTTCGCGTCCAGCACGGTGACGGCACCGGACCACGCCGACGCCAATTCTCGGCGAAAACCAGCGTCCTCGGTTGCCACGACCCAGCGAACCCGAGACAGATTGGATTGACGTGACTGGGTGATCGCGGCGGCAATCCAGCGTGGTTCAGTGGCGGAGACCGCTTCGTCTTGCGACAACCGGAACAGCACCACTTCGGATGTCGTGCCGCCAGAACGCAGCGTCCGCATCGCATCGTTCGGCAAGCGTCGGCCCAGGATGCTGGATGGGGGCGGCGGAGGAACGGGCACAAAACGCGAAACACGTTGAGGCGTGAACGGCGGTTGGAAATCGAAACGAGAGGAGTCTTCCTCGTCTGACGGGGGAGCAAACTCTGCTCTCCTGAATTCGAGGGTCAGCGAACTCTGCCTCGCATCCAAGCCTTCGATCAGCGGGAGCGGCAACTCCACACGCCGAATCACACTGACCGTGGGATCGACCCAGAAGACGTAGGACTTGCCTTCGGTTTCGGCCGCGATGCGTCGCATCTTTTGTCCCGCGAAGTTCGCGTCGGGCAACCACTTCAGCTCCGCGGTGGGTTCGAAGATCCCGGACATCGGATCGCCAGCGAACAGCCACTCCAGTTGTGGTGGTGGACCAGCCAAGCCTGCCGACAACTTGGACCGCAGGACTTCATCCGCTAGCACGCGATCCAGGTCCAGGCGTTGGTTCTCGGGCTGCTGCCAGGAATCCACCAGCATTTGCGAATCGAAGTGGCGTGTTTCGGGTTCATCGAACCACGCATTCAATTCGACCTGATTGGATTGCAACGTCGAGTTGGCACGCAGGCTAACCGAGTAGGCTTGCACGTCCAATTGCTTGCCAGTCCAACGCACGCGGAACGGCGCTCGCTGTTCTTGCCTTCCGCCTGAAAACAGCTCGGTTGACGCGTCCGCCATTGGGACCACCCGCAACACGACTTCGCTGGTGTCTTGGTAGTACGAGCTGCCGCGATAGCGAGCAAAGATTTGTCGCAGCCGGTCGCGTGGTTCTCCCCGAGCAATCACAAATTGTTGGGGCGTGGAGGCGGCTTCGTCCGTGGAGGAGGGCGACGGGGAACACCCGGCGGTCCATGCAGTGACCCCGGCGATGATGCCGCACGCAAAGATCCATTTCGCGAACTGTTGAGTCAAACCGTCACGCTTTCGTGTCGCTGAGTGAATCCATTCGAACGGCTTTGCACAGCAGCCGCTTCTCAGCCGCGGATCGGCCACACTTTCGGCAGATGAATTCCGCCGACCGAATTTGTTCCGCCAGCAAGGGCAGGGCGTGCGCGAGGGTGGATTTGTCCCATTTGCAAATCGACTTTTTGGGCAGTTTCGATTGAGTCAAACTGAGATCAGTGTTCGTAAGTTGGGATTTCGCGACCGTCGATGGAGGCGGCCGCGCGGTGAATGTCGATGTCTTGAGTGTACGTCAACATTTTCACCGATCCATCCACCATCGCCGCATTCCAGCCATGCGGGTGGGCACTGCCAAAGTCATGGCAGGCCAAACAGTTGTCCGGTTGATCCAGTCCCGGTTGGCGGGCACCGAACCGAACGTAGGAATGAGTGGTCGTCGGAATTCCGGTGTATCCGGCCAAGGGAGCTCGGTCGCCGTAGCAGTCTCCCGTCGTGTATTTCAGCGAATCCATGGCCTTTTCTCCGACCAAATACGTGTGGCTCAGGCCGTCAAACACCCGAGACAACCGCGTGCGGCCGCCGAGTCGCCAGACGCCGTCACGCTGACTCTCAATGATGCGGTCGTCCACTTCATTGACGGTCGCGGAACCTCCGCACATGGCGTAGTCGGTTCGTCCACCGGTTTCGCCATAACGGCTCAAATAGGGTTCCAGCAGCGGGTAGGCGTCGGCATCTCGCCGGGTCGGGCAGTGAAACGTTGAGACCGACGACTGAACATGTTGCTGGACCCGGTCAGTCGGCATGATCATCGAAGCGGCTCCGATTTGAGCCAATGGGGGTGCCAAGTCCGCTTGTTCCATCAGCGCCATCGCTTGGACCATCCAATTGCCGCCGTTGAATCGAGGGTCGGGCTGCCGACGATTGTCGAAATCGACCAGGTACGGCGGGACCTCGCCGGAGTAGCCTGGCAGGTCGCGAAAAATCGATTCGTAGTTTTGGCTGGCCAAGGCGATTTGTCGAATTCGATTGCGACACTTGGTCTGGCGTGCCGCCTCGCGAACGCTTTGAACCGCTGGCAGCAGAAGTGCGATCAGGACGCCAATGATGGCGATGACGACCAGCAATTCCACCAACGTGAATCCATGCCGTTTCACTGCTTCTTGCTCCGTCCTCACGGTCAAACCTCGATCACAGGGATGATTTGCGAGCCGGTTGTCGAACTCGGTGGAACCAGCTTTGAGCAATCGTGGGGAAGATCAAAGGCTTCAAAAATCATCCCCGCCAGGAACGGGCTTCGATTGGTTCCTCTTTTTTCGGAGCCAGCATCCCGCAGAGTCCGCCAGGTCCGGATATGCCGGTTGTGCGAATTTGCCCCCGGGTAACGGTCACGCGTGTTCGACCTGTTGATTCCACCCCGTGGTCACCGCTCGGTGTGCAGAAGATCCCGCGGACTCGTCGATACGCCGGATAGCTGGTCACCGTCGCCTGACTTTCGTGCATCGCAGGATGCCGAATTTCGATCTTCGAAGCGACACGTCTGGCACGGTTCGCAAGGACCGTGGGGATTCAAGGATGAACACCCCTCCGAAACACGCTGGGACTGCGATGGATCGCAACATGAAACCACGAATGCAGGCAGATCAGAACCACGTTGATCGATTCCGCAAGGATCGATCTCGTCGTGGTTTGCTGGTCCGACGTGTTTCGTTGGCAATCTTGATCGCATCGGTGAGCGTGTCGGCACAGGCAGGGGACGGCTCGACGTCTGGCCGAGTCTGGCAACCGCGACCGCTGGCATTGCCACCCACCTCCGCGACGGCTCCTGCCTGGAAACCACCGACGCCCCAGCCCACCGTGGTGGCGCCCTCGCCGCCACCCGTCACGATCATCATGACGGCCCCGGCACCACCCGCGGAAGAGCCACCAGCGATCACGCGGCGCCGCCAAGCCAACCGGGGCGGCAGTGCAACTGCTTCGCTGGGTCGATCGCAACAAACGTTCTCTCGACCGATGCCCGCTTCGGACCCAATCAACCATCACGCTCGGACAGCAGAACTGGCTCAGTCCGCGGTCGATCAGCTTCGCAGTGCCCACTTCGCTGCTCGGCGAGGTGCGTTCCATTCGGCGAAAGAATCCGCAACGCAGACGCTTCGGATCATTGCTTCCCTGCGAGATTCGCAAATGGGAGGCAACCTGCACACGTCTCAGCTTAACGAAGCGATCACTGCCATTCGTGAGTCGACCGATTTCACCGGACGTTATGGACCGGTCGACCAAGCCGCCCTGCAGCGATTGGTGGACGTGCACAAGACGCCGGCGCTGCACGGTGTGAACACATCCTCGTTGACCGCCGAACGCGCGATCGAGGCTTACCTCAACCACGCACGGCAGCGTTGGGTCGAGGCCACCGTGGGCGGACCGCTTGCGGCCGAAGCGACCCTGATTCTGGCGGACTTGGAAGCCGCAACGCTGACCCCGCAATCGTCGGATTTGACTGAGTCTCGCTCGCGTTTGCATGCCTCGGAACTGGCGTTGATGTATCGGCGTGCGGCGGTTGAAATTGGTCCCGACAATCCACAAGCCACGGCGGAGCTCGGGCGCAACTTGCTCCGTCGATCGATGCCCGCGATTGCCAAGGAGTTGTTGTTGTTGAGTGTGCAGCAGAAACCAACGCGACAAAGCGTCGAGGATTTGATGCGAGCGGCAAGCCAATCCGGAGACGCCCAGTTGGCCGCGGAATGCCAGCAGCAACTCGCGTCAACGAACCTGCCCAGCGAACTGCCCATTCAAGTTTTGTCGCCGACACAATTCTCGAAAACGAACCAGCAGTTTGCGGCGGCGAATTCAACCCCCACTCACTCACTCAGCAGTCAAGCTAGCGCGAGGGCAGGGCAGTCGGCTTACCCGCAAACGGCGTCTCGTCCAACCTCGCGGAACTCGGTCGGCCAAGGTCACTTGATCGTGCCAGCACAAAACGGTCGTTCGGTGCAATCGCGAATGGTTGATCCGTCGATGCCCGCCGCTCCTGCTCGTTCGACAACGCCCCGCAGCGGTCTGTTTTGGTAATGCAAGCCAACGCCCTCACCGTCCACCTGATTTCGATGGATCGTCCCATGAAACCAACTCGTCTTCGATCGGCGTTTCGTCGCGTTTGCCTGGCAACCGGACTGTTGTTGCCATTGGTCTTCGTGGGGGCCTTGTCCGCGCAGGAATTGGTCGCGCCGGGACAAGCGACGCCCGAAACCAACCCGCGTCCGACGGTGCTGGGGAGCAACACCGGCACGTTGCCCACCCCGTCGTTCGACATGGACAACCTGCCTGACAGTCCGCCGGTCAATGAAGATGAACTGCTGGAGGTCAACTCGCTGCGGGATTATCGGCAGCGTTTGGAAGAGCACAACTTGCGGGCCGAGCAAGCCAAGCTGGAAGCTCGTGCACGTTTCGAATCACGCTCTCGCGATTTGATTCCCGGGCTGCCGTCCCAACCCGCCCCGCCGGAACCGACCGCGACACGCAATGACACGTTGCCGGAGGCGGTCCCCGCACCCTCACCGGCCCAAACCTTGGCTCCGCCACCCGTGCCGCCTGCAGCGAAGGTTCCAACACCGAAGCTGCCATCAGCCCAGCAAGCAACGGACAAAGAGAAGCTGCTGGAACTGCCGCCACCACTGCGTCCTCGTCAGCCTCAAGCGGACCGAGCGGTTCCCCCACGCCCACAGCGATTGGGCGGCAGTGCACCGGCAACCAGCCAGGATGAATTGCCGGAGTTTCGTCCTGTTCCAACTCGCAATCGGCTTCAGCCATCGGAACGAACCGAGCCGACAGCGCCCAGCGATCCTTCCAAGCGTCTCGAAGCGTTGATGGAAGAGGACACCGCGGTGGAATCGTCCAGCGATCTGGAAGCCCCGCGGAAGTCACCCGCGCCGGAGGCTCGTTCGACTCGGCCTGTCGCTCCGCCGACGCCTCCCGTGAAACGCACAGAAGGAAGTCAACCAAAGCGTGAGCCGGAGCCGAGGGAGCCTGCAACGGAACCGGAACCTCGTTCGCGGTCGGTGATCGACACCGAGGCAATTGACTCGAAGCAATTTTCGACAAACTCAAGCCGCAGTGGATCCGCTCCAGCTCGCAACATGGGAACGCCTTCGTGGCCGGACTTGATGCAGGACGAAGTCACGCGTTGGCCCTTGCCCGCGTCGTTTGCGTCGCACGGCGGAGGCCCCTTGTCGGGTCACCCCAGTTCAGTCACCTGCTCGACGTGTGGTGGGTGCGTTGATCGCAATGGAGTTGGCGTCGAACGTCTGAGCAAGACCATTGGGCTTGGCACTGGAACCCATCCTGCCTGTCAGTGCTGGCGTTGTCCTCAAAGCATGCCATTCAATGTGGATGGACCCGGCAACTATCTCGGACCGGCACGCAGCACGCCGGTGCACGAGTATCGATTGCGTAGCGGCGACCAAGTTCAGTTGACGTTCTTGATCAAAACCGTTCGTTCGGTGGGTGCTTATCGTTTGGTTGTCGGTGACGAACTGCTGATCGAATCGGAAGCGGATGAAAAGCTGACCCGTGGAACGCTGGAACGTGGATTGGAAATCCAACCCGATGGAACGATCACGCTGCGGTTCATCGGTCAGATTCACGCTGCCGGACAAACCATCGATCAGCTTCGTGAATTGCTCAACGAACGCTACGAGGAGTACTACCCTGATCCGTCGATCGATGTGACTCCGGTCGCAACCGGCAACATCGCACGACAAATTCGGGAAGCCATCAGCGGCTCCGAAGGGTTCAACCCTCAGCAAACCGTGCAAACGATCACGCCCGAGGGAACGCTCCGCTTGCCTCGGCTGGGAGCGGTGCCGGCGCAAGGTCTGACGCTGAGCGAACTGAAGCGTGAAATCATCCTGCGATACGATTCGATGTCGGCTGGTTTGGACGTGGAAGTCGTTTTGGAACAACAGGCTCCCCATTACGTGTATGTCCTTGGCGAAGTCACCACACCGGGCCGATTCGAGATCGATGCACCGACGACCGTGCTCGGTGGAATCGCCTTGGGTGGCGGGTACGTGCCAGGGGCAAACCTGCGTCAGGTCGTGATTTTCCGTCGCGGTCCGAACTGGGAATTGCTGTCCACAATGCTGGACCTGCGTGGTGCGATGATGGGCAAGGACTCTCGCCCCGTCGACGAGATTTGGTTGCAAGATGGCGACGTGGTCATCGTCCCCCCCAGCCCGATTCGGTTGTTTGATCGCTTCGTCAGCCAAGTTTTCACCGAGGGCGTTTACGGGATCGTGCCCTTCAGCGGGTTTGGGTTCTCGTTTGGAGATGGGAACTGATCGGTTTTCGAAAGTTGCTCCGGCGACTATTCTTTCGGGTACTCCACTCGGAACACCTTCAACCGATTCCTGAGCCCACAGATGCATTACCAACCATTGCCGTTCGATCGCGAATTGATCGACCGAATCATCGAAGAAAACCCCACGCCATTTGTCCTGTATCACGAAGACGGGATCCGTGCACGGGCTCGCGAATTGACCGATGCGTTCGCCTGGAATGAAGGTTTTCAGCAGTATTTTGCTGTCAAAGCCACCCCGAACCCGCACATTGTCGCGATGATGGCCGAGGAAGGTGGCGGGGCCGATTGCAGCAGCGTGGCCGAGCTGATCACCTGCGAGCGTCTGGGCATCACCGGCCAAGACGTGATGTTCACGTCCAACAACACCACGATGGATGAGTTCGAGATCGCCAACAAGCTCGGCGCGATCATCAATCTCGACACCCCGCATCACATCGACCAAATCGCTCAATTGAGCCCCTTGCCGGAAATGGTTTCCTTCCGATTCAATCCGGGGCCAGAACGCCAAGGCAATGTGATCATCGGTGATCCCAAAGAAGCCAAGTTCGGCAGCACCCGCGAACAACTCATCGACGGGTACCGTCGCTGTGCCGAGCTCGGCATTTCGCGATTTGGGTTGCACGCGATGGTGGTCAGCAACGAACTGAATATCGAAGCGTTGTTGCAAACCGCTGAGATGTTGTTTGAACTCGCCGCCGAAATTCATCGCGAAACCGGCATCTCGGTTGAGTGCATCAACCTGGGTGGCGGAATCGGGGTGCCTTACCAGCCCGGCCAAGAACCCGTTGATCTGCCCGCCTTCGGGGATGGTGTTCGCAAGCTTTACGAATCGATCTTGGTTCCTGCAGGAATCGCTCCGGTGCGAATCCTGATGGAAAACGGTCGTGCGATGACCGGGCCGTTTGGCTATCTGATCACCAAGGTCATCAATCAAAAATCGTCCTACAAAGACTACGTCGGCGTGGACGCTTGCATGAGCAATTTGATGCGTCCGGGCATGTACGGGGCGTACCATTACATCACTGTGATGGGCAAGGAAGACCAGCCCGCTGATCGCACTGTGGATGTGGTCGGATCGCTCTGTGAGAACAACGACAAATTCGCCATCGATCGCAAGCTGCCTGCCACCGAAGTCGGTGACATCGCGGTCATCCACGATGCCGGTGCCCACGGCCACAGCATGGGATTTCAGTACAACGGTCGTCTTCGGTCCGCTGAGATCGTGTTCAACGACGCGGGTGAGTTTCGTGCGATTCGTCGCGCCGAGAACTTCGATGACTACTTCTGCACGGTGGACTTTGATTCCGTCAAAGTCGATCGCAAGCAGTCTGCCACCGTTGGCTAACCAACTCTTCGTCCGCCAGGCTTTCGAGCCCATCGACTGATTTCACCACCACCATTTCCGATTGAGACTCCATGCCCAAACTGACTGTCGAAAACGTTGGCACCTTTGATGTCCCTGCTGGCAAACGATTGATCAAAGCCTTGGTCGAAGAAGCGGGCACGGACCAATTGCACGCCTGCGGTGGCGTTTCCCGGTGCACCACGTGCCGGGTGGAATTCGTGGAAGGGGAACCGGAGCAGATCACAGCGGCGGAAAAAGAAACTCTCCGCGTTCGCGAAGTGACCGAACCCGGTGTTCGGCTCAGTTGCCAGATCAACTGCGATCAGGACATGACCGTTCGGGTGATCAGCCGGCTCGAAGGCAGCGGTCGCAAAGACCAAGGCGGCGCGGTCGCCGACGAGATCGAGCCCGCCCCCGAGTGGACCACGAAGTAGTTCACTGAAAAGTGGCGTTGGCTCGCGAAGCAGGTGCGCAGGCGTCTTCGGGTGTGTGAGCCATTCGGCGTTAGCCACGGTTCCATCGCACAACCGGGGCGATCGCTGGACCGCGAAATGTTTTCTGTTGTAGAGCGTATTCGTTTGCGCAAGTTTTCATCCCGGTAGGGATGTCAGATGGTAGCCGTCGGTAAGCGACAGCGCCACCGACGGACATGCAACCCGCGTCGCCACTCTCCATCCCGCCGTGGCCGATGGCCACGGCGGGATGGAGAGTTTTTTGGGTGGCTCCGTTTCCGGGGGTACGCTGCTACGCAGTAACCCCCGGCTACCATCTGAAACCCCTACCGGGATGAAGAACCAGAGGAGCCGGAATAAAAATTGCATTCGTTATCGGACGGCAATAGCAAACATTTCGCAGCCCAGGCGAACGCCCAAATGGCTCACATGGTTGTTTTCAATCATTCCTACCAACCTGCTTAGCGAGCTTGGGGCGGGACGATGTCGGCGAACGAGTCGATCTTGGCCTGCAACCTGGATCGAATGTCTTTTTGATCATCGGTCAAGGATTGCAGCGGCGACTGTTCGGTGCGATCCATCTCGACATCGAAGAACGATCCATCGCCATACAATTTGTAGCGTTGATTGCGAGCGAATTCGCGAGCCTTCTTGGGACGTCCGTTTCGTTCGTACCACATGAACATCGACTCACGGCCCTGGCCCTCGATGCCACGCAGCACCGGCAGGAAACTTTGGCCATCGAGGGACAGTTTCGCTGGGATCTCAGCCGCACCAGCATCACACATCGTCGGCAAAAAATCGCTGAAGTCGATGATTTGCGATGTCACGCGTCCCGGCTGAATCACGCCCGGCCACTTGGCAATGCAGGTCACGTGGTTGCCCGCGTCGACCATCTCGCCTTTGGCACCGACGACCTCACCAAACCGAGTCTGAGTGACGATCGGTTTGTCGGTGCCGTTGTCTCCAGTGAAGATCAACACCGTGTTTTCGCGAATGCCGAGTTCACCCAGTTTTTGATCGATCCGGCCGACGATCGTGTCCACGTAAGCCACCATGTCGCCGAAGTATTTCGGTTGGCCTTTGTAGGTCTTGGAGCCGTGTGAAGAGAGGTCCCAATCATCTGATTCAGGCGTGGGGCAAAACGGGCAGTGCACCAAAGCCATGGGGTAGTAAGCCAGAAACGGCTGGTCGCGATTTGTTTCCATGAAATCGCAGAGGAAGTCGGCGAACAAGTCGGAAGAAAACTCGCCTTCGTTGTGATTCTCTTCCGTTCCATTTCGTTCGAGTCGCGGGTTGGGATAGCGCGTGTCCCGTTTTTGGTTGTCCACTCGTCCGCGAGTGTGCTGCCACAACAGTGACTCTTCGAACCCAAAGTGCTGGGGGGAATCCAGTTCGTTTCCCAGTTGCCACTTGCCCGCGATGCAGGTTCGATAACCGGCGGACTTCAACAGGTGAGCAAACGTGGTTTGTTTTCGGTCGAGCGTTCCAAACTTCACGTAGTTTCGCTTGTTGGTCATGCCGGTCATCAGCTTGACTCGCGACGGCGTGCAGATGGGTTGCGAGTAACAATGTTCGAACCGCAAACCTTGGCTGGCGATCCGGTCGATGTTGGGCGTTTGATAGTCGAGCGAACCGTTGGCACCGATGCATTCAAACCCCATGTCATCGGCCATGATCAGCACGATGTTGGGGCGGTCGCTTGATCGCGGTGGACGGGGTTCCTCGGCCGAAGTTGTGCCCGTGGTGAAGACCAGTGAGCAGGCCCAGACGGCAAGCGTGGACCACGGCGTTCGTTTGAGCATCCTGTTTCGCAGATCAGTGTTTGGGCTCATCGGTTCCAGCTCGGTTGAAGGTCACTTGCTTCGAAAGATTCGCATCACACCCGTCAAAAGTGCCAGTGCGCCGAGTGCCGGTGCGATGGCCAGGATCAGCCTCGGCTGAGCGGCGACCACGACGATGCCAATCACGCCGGCGACCGCCAGTCCAGGTGGCAACCATCGAGCAGGCCGTTTGAGCGAGTCCCAGGCCAACCACAAGGCGCCCAGGACCAACCCGACTCGCAGCAGGGCGGCAGCCACAAAGGCGTGGGTCGAAGCCGATCCCAGCGTTTCTTCGCCGATGCCTGCGAAATAGAACGCTCCCCCCAGACAGAGCATGGTCGCCGAGAGGATTCCGATGACATTTCGCCGCCACGAACGCTCGGGTGTCGAAGCGGAAGTGTCCACCGGTTCACGTTTTTTCCCGCTCTCTTCACGCGAAGTTTCCACCGCTGCGGCGATTATCTTCAGTGCAATGCGTGAATAGTTTGGCATGGCCACCCTGGGCGGGAATCTCGGAGGAAAGCAATTCCTGGAGTATACTGAGAATCCGCTGAAGGTGCCCCGGCAATCTGCTGATCGTGCCCCGGCATCCTCCCCGTTCACCATGAACTTGCTTCCCCCCCCATCCAACAATCCATCGAATGATGAAATCATCCTGGCTCACGTCCCTCCGTCGTGCCCGTCCCAAGTCATGGGCGATCGCTTCCCTGATCTGCGCCGGCGCCTGCTGTGGTCATCTCGCCACTGCCGACGATGCACCAAAACAACCGGCGCCAGTGGAGACCGAAACGCAAGCTCCGGCGACCGAAATGCAGCCGCTCTTCGACGGCAAATCGCTCAGTGGATGGACCAACCCTTATGAATGGGGCAAGACCGAAGTGGTCGATGGTGAAATCCATCTGACCGCCGACAAAAAGTTCTTTTTGGTGACCGAGAAGGTATTCCACGACTACGAATTTGAGGGCGAGGTCAAGCTTCCCGAAGGCCAATCCAACAGCGGCTTCATGGCTCGTGGGCAGGTCAAGCCGAACGAAGTCTTTGGCTACCAATCCGAAGCCGATCCCACTGATCGTCGTTGGTCGGGCGGATTGTACGATGAGCGTCGCCGGCAGTGGCTCAATCCATTGTGGGAGCAACCCGAAGCCCAAGCCGCGTTCGATCGCGATCGCTGGAACCGCTATCGAATCCGCTGCGTCGGCAATCACTTGCAGTTCTTCGTCAACGATGTCCCCACCACCGACTACTTCGATCCCGTTGATCTGAGCGGCCGAATCGGGCTGCAGCACCACGGCGAAAAAGGCCAGACCTATCGGTTCCGCAACCTGAAGGTGCGCAACCTGGGTAGCCACGAGTGGAAGCCTTTGTTCGATGGCAAATCGTTGGACGGATGGGAAACCGTTGGCGGTGGCACCTGGACGGTCGTCGATGGCATCTTGCAAGGCCGCGCCAGCAGTGAAGCCAACGAACCCAATGGCATGCTGTACAGCAAGCACCCGATGACCGATGGAACCTATCGCATTGAATATCGATTCAAAAAGGGCGACAGCGGATTCTTTGTTCGCAGTGAGATCACTGAGAACAAACCGTTCGTCAAAGGTGTTCAGTGCGAGATCGACAACTCCGATGAAGTTGGCGGTCTGTACCAAACGGGCGGAGCAGGGTGGTTGGTTCGTCCGCTGCACTACCTTGAATCGGGGTTCCCTCAAGACCGTCATGCCGTTGTCAATCGACACTGGAAACAAGCCCGTGAAGGTTTGCAACTCGACAAGAAACCAGTGGTCTCGAACGACGATGAAACGCCTTGGAACATGATGACCGTCAGCGTTCATGGCAAACGCATCGTCGTGCATTTGAACGATTGTCTGGCCGTTGATCACGTCGTCGAAGACTTGGCAGATGCCGGAGTGATCGCCTTGCAATTGCATGGCAACCAAGACCTCGAAGTCGACTTCCGCAAAGTCGAAATGCTGGTCCCAACCAGCGAAGAGTAGAGCGAGGGTTCCGGGACGCTTCGCGACCCCCGGCTACCCTCTTTCACCGGAGGTCGTGCAGTTTTCTGGTGCTGGGTTTTGGCGGGTTTCTGCAGCAACCACCCATCACAACCCGACGCGTGAGCGAGGGACGCCCCCAACTCCC